>NZ_JAESIH010000058.1 GCF_016756745.1 Aminivibrio sp. | reverse complement strand
TCCACCGATCCTGCTCCCAGGGGAAGGCCGTCTCCGGAAAGGAGGGACGGCGCCCGGGAGTTGACGTGAAACACCCAGCCCCTCTTTTCTCCCGCTCCGGCACCCTCCGGTTCGTACACGAACCCCACCAGCCATTTCCCGTTTCCGAGAGGGCGGGCCATCCATCCGTGATCCTTCCTGACCCCCGTCCTGTCGAGCTCCCTGGAAATCTCCTCCAGCACGGTGCCGCCGCCGGACGGGGCTTTCGCCTCCTTCACCCAGCGGGTGACCCTGTCCTTTTCGGAAACGGCCGGCGTGCTTCTCTCGAACCGGTCGTCGATAAGGGCGGCGAAATGCTCCCCCATGGACCGGGTAACTCTCCTGGCAACACCGCTCCCCGGGGGAACCTCGAAAAACCACCCCTTGAAATTGCCCTTCCCGTCGAGATAGATGTAGGACACAAGGAAACCACCGTCCCTGTTCCTGTCCACGAGCCACCCCACAGTTTCGGCGGCGTTGGCGGCATCCTCGTAGGTAGCGATGAATTCCTCGTTGCTCATGAGAGGAGAGAGATCCCTCGAGCTTTTGGCGATTTCCAGCGCCCTGGACGGGGTTAGGCCGGAATAGGGCTGGAAGAGAAGATACAAGGCCACCGCACAGGCAAACAGAAGGGCAAGAGTCCCGGGAACGCCTTTTCCCAGGCTTCTCGGGCCTTCCTTTTTCCCTTCCGCCGGGCCCCGCCCGGCAGTGCCTGCTCTGCCCGAAAAATGGCCGAGTGGGTGCCCCATCGCCGTTTCTCCCCCCCAGTAATTTCCCCTGCCCTCCCTGCGGATGGGGCAGTCGCGGCCGGAGTACCGGCCTGTAACATTATATTATAATACCTTTTCTTTCCTGCGGAGATTTCTCTCTTCCCGAGGGGGTGATATCATGGAGGCGAAAAGGAGGGAAATCACCATGGAATCAGTCTCCATAGGAGGGTATATCCCGACGGGCTTTCTTGACTATCCCGGGGCGACGGCAGCGGTGGTCTTTATGAAAGGCTGCCCTTTCCGGTGCCCCTTCTGCCACAACCCCGAAATGGTCCTGCCGGAAGCCGGAGGGGAATCCTTCGACCCCGACGAAATTCTCGGAGACCTGGAGAGAAGGAAGAATTTTCTCGACGGCGTCTGCGTCACCGGCGGGGAGCCGACGATCCAGGAGGGACTCATTCCCTTCCTCGGGAAGATACGTTCCCTCGGCCTGAGGGTCAAGATCGACACGAACGGCGTCCGGCCTGACGTGCTGGAGGAAGTGCTGGCCCGGGGCCTGGCCGATTACGCCGCCATGGACATAAAGGCCCCCCGGGAAAAATATGGGCCGGCCTCGGGATGGAACGGTGATTTTTCCCTGGTGAAAAAAAGCATCTCCCTTCTCCTCGGGTCGAACATCCCCTTCGAATTTCGGACCACCCTGGTGCCGGGCATCCATGGACTGGAGGACGCCCCGGGAATCGGGGACCTGGTCCGGGGAGCCCCCCTGTACGTGCTGCAGCGTTTCCGCCCCGGGAGCACCCTCGATCCCGCCTTCGCGGAGACGCAGCCCCTGGGGGCCTGGTTCGCGGAAGCCTTCAGGGAGAGGGTCCTCCCCTTCGCGAACGAGGTCAGACTCAGGGGATAGATTCCCCGAGAAAGCGGAGAATATCCCGGATATCCTGCACCGTTTTGTGGCCCGGCGTTCCCTCCGCAAAGCTCCGGTTTCTCAGGAGATAACTTGGATGAAAGAGAGGTCGCACCGTCAGGGGAATCCCCTCCCACAAGCAGGCGTGGAACCTGCCCCGGAGGGTGGTGATTCCCTCTCTGGTTGAGAGGAACGCCCGCGTCGGAACATTGCCCACGGAAAGGAGAATCCTGGGGCGGAGCCGGGCCACTTGGGCCGCCAGGAAGGGCCTGCAGGCCGCCAGCTCTTCCTTCGCCGGAAGACGGTTTTTGGGAGGACGGCATTTCACCATGTTGGTGACGAAAATTTTCTCCCGGGACAGCCCCTCGCCCTCCAGGATGGAGGTAAGGAGTTTTCCCGACCGGCCGGAGAAGGGTCGTCCCGTTTCGTCCTCCGTGGCGCCCGGAGCTTCGCCCACGAGCATCACCTCCGCCGTTTCCGGGCCTTCGCCGAAAACGACCCTGGAACGCCGTTCCGAGAGGGGGCATTCCGTGCAGACGGAGGTTCTCCGCCGCAGTTCTTCGAAGGATTCATGAAACATCAGCGTCATTCCTTTCTCTCTCTGCCGGGAGAGTTCGGTCCGCCTCACCGCGAACCTTGCGGGAGAATCGTATCCGGCCGCGCACAAGGAGAGGATCACCCATGGCATCCGACAGACGTTTTGCCGTCTTCGACCTCGAGACCAACGGTTTTCGGGCCGCATCCGCCGTTTCCGCCTCATCCATCGTCTTCACGGAGGACGGTCGGATTTTGGATTTTTTCAACAGGTTCTATTACCCCGAGGAGCGCCCCGATCCGCGGACTGAATCGGTTCATGGGCTTACACCGGGCAGGATCGGCCATTTCCGCAGGGAGGAGGACTACGGCCTCCACTTCCTGGAGGACTGGGCGAGCCTCGCCGCCTTCTGGGACGGCTGGAACCCCGAGGGGATCGTGGTCCACAACCTGTCCTTCGACATTTCGTTTCTCCCCCCGGAAGCGGTCCGGGGCAGGAAATGGTGGTGCTCCATGCGGGGGCTCGCCGAATTCTGCCGGATTCCGGGAAGCCCGGAGCGGGGAGGCCGCTGGAAGTGGCCGAAGCTCGGGGAGGCTTCCGCCCGGGTCAGGGGAGAGCTGCTCCCCACGGGTGCCACGAAGGCGGCAGAGGAGCTGCTTGGCTCTCCCCTGGCACACTTCGGACTCAGCGACTGTTTCGAGCTCTACGGCATCTTCAGCAGGGTGTGGAACACCCTGCCCGAACGGGTTCTTTTCCGAACCGCGTCCGCCCCCTTTTTCCCTCCCCGGAGGCAGCCCTACCCACTGCCGTCGCCCCTGGGCGACCGGTTCACTTCGGAGCGGATGGCGTACGCCGCAAGGCTCGCCGCCGCCGCCGGGTGCAGGGAGCGGGAGAAAAAACTCCTGGAACTCGCCTGACCGAAAAACCCTGACTGTCTGAACGGCAGGTCTTCCGGCCCTAGGCTCCTTCGACGACGAACTTCTTTCCCACGCACAGGGGCGAGAAGGCCGTCCCGAAGGCCTGGAAGAGCTTAACCTGCATGGGGAATCCCGTGCAGTGCCCAGCGGCGATCCACTTCGGACCGATCTCCCGGATGCCCTCCAGGGTCTTCTCCATCTTCCCTTCGGAACCGTTGACAAGGTGAAGCCCTCCGACGACGCCTTCCACGGGCTCGTCGGGAAACAGTTCCCGGACCCTTTTGAGGATGTTCACGATCCCCGAGTGGCTGCAGCCCGCCACCACCACCACGCCCTTTCCCTTCACCCGGGCGGTGATGCCCATGTCGTCCGGAAGGGAATCGGGGGCCACCCTGCCGTCTTCGAGGGTGAGAAAGGCCTTTCCGGGACCTTCAAAGCCGGTCACCCGGGGGATCTGCCCCGTAGTTGCAAGCCCTTCGGCCAGGGGGAAGGGGTCGGATGAGAGAAACAGCCTGCCCCCGGCCTTCTCGATTGCTTCCCGCCCGTCCCCGGTCTGGATGCCCTTAGAGGAGAGGACGGGATCCGCCCTGAAATGGGGGCGGAAAAGGGCCGGATGGGCCACCACCGGGAAATCGGCCTTTCCCGTTGTGGCGACGAACTTCGCAACCCCTCCGGTATGATCGTAATGGCAGTGGGAGAGGACGAGGAAATCAATGGATTCGGGACGAATCCCGAGACCCTTCATGTTGTGGGAGAGCACCTCGGAGCTCTGCCCCACGTCCAGAAGACCCCGGACGACTGTGCCGTTCTTCTTTCCGGTCAGAAGGAAGGACAGGCCGTGTTCGGCGATGAAAGGGCCATGCATGGGCACTGAATCCTCCACCAGCGTGAGGATTTCCAGGGAATCGAGCATTTCGGCACCACCTCCGTTGCAGGATATTCTGTATAATGAAGCCTGCCGGTCTTTCTGGCAAGAGGTTTTTTGAGAGGAGAGAATCTCATGTACTACATCGAGGGGCAGAGCCACGACCCCGCATTCAATCTGGCCATGGAGGAGCACCTCTACCGGACCGTGGACGGGGGACACCCCGGCTACTTCCTGCTCTGGCAGAACGAACCCTCCATCATCGTGGGCCGCTTCCAGAACACCGCCCAGGAGGTGAACCGGGCCTTCGTGGAGGAACGGGGAATCCGCGTGGTCCGGAGGATCTCCGGCGGAGGGGCTGTCTACCACGACCTGGGAAACCTGAATTACACCTTCATCGTACCAAACGACGAGGGTGCCCCTTTCGATTTCGCCCGGCACGCCATGCCGGTGGTCAGGGCGCTGGAAAAGCTCGGCGTGAAGGCCGAGTTCAACAGCAGAAACGACCTGGCCATCGACGGGCGGAAATTCTCGGGGAGCGCCCAACACATGGACAAATGGCGGCTCCTCCACCATGGAACCCTCCTCTTCGACTCGGATCTTTCCGTTCTCGGCCAGGCCCTCGCCGTGGACGAGGAGAAGTTCACCTCCAAGGGGTTCAAGTCCGTGAGGAGCAGGGTGACCAACATCCTCCCCCATCTCCCCGCAAAGCTTTCCATGGCTGAATTCATCGCCGCCCTTCGGGACTCCCTCTCGGGAACGGAGCAGCGCTCCCTCACCCCTGGCGAGGTCGGGGCCATCGAAAAGCTCAGGGCTACGAAGTACGCCACCTGGGAGTGGAACTGGGGCGAGTCCCCGGAGTACACCGAGAGGAAGGTCCGCCGGTTTCCCTGGGGGAAGGTGGAGGCCCTGCTGAACGTGAAGAACGGAGTCATAGTCGAAGCACGGTTCTTCGGCGACTTTTTCGGGGTGGAAAACCGGGACGAGCTGGAAGCTGTTCTGGCAGGCTGTCCGTTCCGGAAGGAGGGCCTCGAGGAAAGGCTTTCCTCCGTTCAGCTCGACCGGTTCTTCCGGGGAGCGGACCCTGAAGAGTTCCTGCCCTTTCTGCTCGGGTAAGGACACGGGGGCGGCCCCTGGAGGCCGCCCCCGTGTTTTACACCTTTTTCGGCAGGGACAGGGCCTGCCCGCGGACCGCCATGGCCCCTTCGAGCAGGGCCTCCCCCACGGTCGGGTGGGCATGGACGGTGGTGAGGATACCCTCACAAGAACATAAATGTCAAGATCAAAAAATGAACACAAAGTCCCTTTCAGGAAGTTTGCGGAAAGGGACTTTGTTCTTCTCCGATGTGAGGGGAAGACCTCAGTCTTCCCCTTCTTCTTTCTTCCGGCCGGCCGCCAGATCCTGTATCATGCCGTTGAGTTTCAGTCCCGCTTCGAGGTGCTTCTTCTGGATGACCCTCAGTTCCGTCATGTCGCTCCTGTAGTCCTCTTTTCCGTAGGCCGCCCCCCTGCTCCGCTCACCGAGCCTGTCGCAAATGAGACGGAGCTTCTCCACCGCGGACGTCATGAGGGAGACGTACCCTCTGAGAGCCCCGAGAAACCTGATTTCCTCAGGAGAGGAGTCGGGAACGTCGTGCCGTATGGCCGATTTGACCCCGACGAGCTCGTCCAGCAGCCCCTGGAGGATCTCCCCGTTTTTTTCGTAATCCACGGGCTTATAGATGCCGGGAATCCTGAGAATCTTCCTGAGGGACGGCCTGAACAGGTCGTCCTGAACTGCCATGTAGGCTTTCACCAGTCCGTTCACCCTGTGGGCGAGCCGGACAGTTTCTTCGTTCGTCGTCACGGAGATGCGCTCCCTTCCCTTTGTTGCGGAGGTTCGGGCCGGTAATCGGTGATGATTTCGGAGAGCAGTTTTTCAAGGGTTTCAGCTGCCGCATCCAGGGATTCCGGGGGTGCGGATTCCTCGAGAAGTTTTCGGACCCGCTCCGCCCCGTCTTCCAGCTCCCGGACGACCGTCTCCACGTCCTTCCCGGCATCCCCGGAGAGGGAGTCCAGCTGGGAACGGGCCACGGAAGCGAGCTCCCCGGCTATGGCCGCTGCCCGCAATGCCCGTTCAGCCCCGGGGTTCCCGCCGGTCTGCCGGTCTTCGTCTTTTCCGCCCCCAAGGGCCAGGATGAGGATCACGAAGACCGCCGCCGCAGCGAGAAAGAAAACTGTCGCTCTTTTTTTCATCCGACCCGCTCCTTTCAGGTGCCCATTGTATCACCGAGGGAAGAAGGGGGAAAATCCAAAGCCCCCGCCCTAAATCTGGAGGCGGAGAGCGTCACCGGTTCCTGGGGATTCAGAGAAAGGGAACTTGATCCTCCGTGCCGGGAAAAGAGACGCTTCAGCTTTTTTTCGGCCTGCTGCCGGGCTTCACCAGGGGAATTCCCTTTGCGCAGAGGGGGCACTCCTCAGCCTTCCAGAGGGGGAAGTTTACCTTCCACAAGGACTCGGGCGCCGAGGGCAGGGAGGATTTTCCCCCGCTCCGGTCGATGATCGCTCCCGTTCCGACCCATTCCGCCCCGCCGGCGGCGAGCACGGCCCCCACTTCCCCGCTGGAGATGCCTGTGGTCACCACGTCCTCGATGACCACCACCCTTTTGCCCTCCGGGAAGGGAAACCTTCGGAGGGCCATGGCGCCGTCCTGCCGTTCGCAGAAGATGAAGGGAACGTCCATGGCCCTGGCCGTTTCATGGCCGATGATGAGTCCGCCGAGGGCCGGGGAGGCGATAATGTCCGGGGAATATTTCGCCACTTTTTTCGCCAGGGCTTCCCCGGCGAAAGCGGCATACCGGGGAAAGCGGAGCAAAAGGGCGCACTGCATGTAGTCGCTGCTGTGGTTTCCCGAGGTGAGCAGGAAATGCCCCTCCAGGTGAGCCCCGCTCTCCTTCATCATTTCTTTCAGCCGTTCAAGCATCACCTGTTCCTCCATGCCAGTCCCTCCTCCACGGCGGCGGCGATATTCTTCACCGCGGCGATCCTGTCGGGGGCGTTCACTATGGGACGGCCCACCACGATGTAGTCCGCTCCCCCGCTGATTGTCTTCTGCGGGGTTGCCGTGCGGGCCTGGTCGTCGTCCACGGACGCCGGTCGGACGCCGGGCACCACCGTAAAGAGTCCTTTCCCGGCGGCGGTGACCACGGGAAGGTCCAGGGGCGAGCAGACGATGCCGTCCATACCCGTCTCCCCGCAGAGGGAAGCCATCCTCTCAAGGGCCAGGGAAAGGGAACACCCCGGCGCCACCTCTTTCCAGGAGTCGTCGTCGAAGCTGGTGAGCACCGTCACCCCAAGCAGGTTCGTCCCGGAACCCGCCTTTTCCTTCGCCCTACGGGCCTCCTCGAGCATCTTCCGTCCTCCGCCGCAGTGGAGGGAGAGAGCCCACATCCCCTCCGACGCGAGGGCGTCCACCGCCATGAACACGGTGTTGGGGATGTCGTGGACCTTGATGTCCAGGAAAACGGAATATTCCATGGCCATGATCTCCTTCAGGAAGGGTATTCCTCCCCGGGCGTAGAGCTGGTGGCCTATTTTCACGTATTTCAGTTCTCCCCTGAGGGCGGAGAGCAGTTCCCTGCCTTCCTCCACCCGTTCCACGTCCAGGGCGAGAATGAGATGGTTCAGTCCGCTACCCATGGTCTTCCTCCCTTTCTATTTCCGTCCGAGGGCCACGAGGCCTGCAAGGTTCGAAACCCCCGCTTCAGTCAGATAGTCCGCAAGGCCATCCGCGATCTTCCGGGGAAGGTCGAAATCGGCGAAGAGGGCGCTGCCGACCTCCACCGCGGAGGCCCCTGCAAGGATCATGGCCGCCGCGTCCTCCCACCGGGCCACGCCGCCGCACCCCACCACCGGAATTGACACGGCCCCGCAGACCTGCCACACTGTTCTCAGCGCCAGTGGAAAGACCGCCGGCCCCGAAAGGCCCGCCGCAACCCGCTGGAAAACCGGACGTTTCCTTTTCAGGTCCATGGCCATGCCGAGCCAGGTGTTGCCGCACACCAGGGCGTCCGCCCCCTCCGACTCGGCGGCCTTCGCCACGGCGGGAAGGTCGGGAGCCTGGGGGGTGAGCTTGACCCAAAGGGACCCCTTCCACGCGCTCCTGGCAATGGCCACCGCCCGCGCGGCGCTTTCCGGGGAAATGCCCCAGGCCATGCCGTCGCCGTCCACGTTGGGGCAGGAGATGTTCAGCTCCACCGCCTCTGTGCCTCCGGGAGCGTCCCGGAGAACGGCAAGGTTCTCCTGCACATCCCGTGCCGATTCCATGACAAGGTTCACCAGGAAGGGGCGGCCGGAGTTCCGCACAACGGGAAGAGCGTTCTTGAGGAAGCCGCGGACGCCTGAATTCTGCAGCCCGATGCTGTTGAGCATGCCGCAGGAAGTCTCCCAGACCCGCACTCCCCTGTTCCCCTCTCGGGGATGGAGGCTCACGGCCTTCGTGCAGAGGGCGCCCACTCCCTCCAGCCGCTCCGGGGACCAGAGAGCCGGGTCGTAGGGCCACACCCCCGAGGCGATCACCACCGGGGTTTCAAGGTTGAGCCCGCCCACGGCGATTGAAAGATCAGCACGAAGAGAGCTCATTCCACTTCACCTCCTCCGCGGTGAAGACGGGACCGTCCACGCACACTCTCCGGTTCCCCGAGACTGTGGGGATGACGCACCCCAGGCACCCGCCCACGCCGCAGGCCATCCTCGATTCCAGGGCTGCCATTATCCGGTGTCCGTCCCGGGGGTACTTTTCCGCTACGGCCCTGAGCATACCCTGGGGGCCGCAGGCCCAGAGTTCCGTTTCTGCGGGCAGGAAATCGGGAAGGCCCGAAAGTACCGTTCCCTTTGTCTCCGCAGTTCCGTCGTCGGAATAGAGATCCACGCCCGGGAAGGCCTCTTTCAGCCACTCGGCGAAACCCTCCCAGCCTTTTCCGGCCACCCCCATGACGGTCTTTTCAACCCGGGACAAGCCCAGCCTGCGGGCCGCGAACAGCAGGGGAGCCGCACCCACTGACCCGCCCGCGAGGATCACCTTCCGGGGAAGAGGCTTCTCTCCCCTGGCGGAAAAGAAGCCTCTTCCTATGGGGCCCCGCACCGTGACGGGGTCCCCCTGCCGTTTTGATGCCAGGAGGGCGGTTCCCCTCCCGACAACCCTGTATATCATTTTAAACACATCGCCTGCCGCGTCCGCCACCGCGAGGGGCCGCCCCAGAAAGGGGTCGTACCCCGTTCCGGGCCGTACCATTACGAACTGGCCCGGCTCGGCGCACGATGCTATCTCTTCGCACCGTACCGCAAACAGCCCGGAACCATCACCAAGGGAGCGATGCCCGAGGACCGCCGCCGCATAATCCTGCGGGGAACCGCCGCAGCTCATTCCGAATCCTTCAGCCTGTTCATGACGACACGGCCTTCCACCAGCGCCATGACGGGCCATCCCTGCAGCATCTCGCCGTCCCAGGGGCAGACGCGTGCCTTGCTCTTCCACCGGTTCACGTCCACCCTTTTAATCGCTTCGAGGTCGAGCACCGTAACGTCCGCAGGGGATCCTTCCTTCAGCGACCCCAGGGAACGCCACGGACGGGAGAGCAGGGCCGCGGGCCCGGAGGTGAAGAGCTCAAGGAGGCGCTCCAGGGGGACAGGCCTGCCTGTCTTGGCCCAGGTGTCCAGGACCACCGCGACGGCGCACTCCAGAGACGCTATGCCGCTCAGGGCCTCCTGGAAGGGGACGTCCTTGTCGTCCATGTGATAGGGGGCGTGGTCGGTGACTATGGCGTCCGCCGTGCCGTCGGCGACGGCGTCCCACAGAGCTTTCACGTCCTTTCGCGTCCTGAGGGGCGGATTCACCTTGTAGGCAGAAGAAAACCGGCTGACAAGGATGTATGTCTCGTCGAGAGAGAGGTGATGGGGAGTCACGTCACAGGTAACGGCAAGCCCTTCTTTCTTTGCCTGCCGTATGGCGTTCATGCCGAGCTCCGTGCTGACGTGGGTAAAATGGATCGGGCTGTCGGTCTCCCGGCTCAGGATTATTCCCCGCTGGATGTCGATGACCTCGGCTGAGGCGGGGCATCCTTTCATACCGCTTGCGGCGGAGACCGCTCCTTCGTTCACTTGGGATTTCGCGCTCAGGGACGGTTCCTCGGGATGCTCCATTATTCTCACATCCAGATCCCTCGAATAGAGAAGGGCTGTCTTCAGCAGTTTCGCGTCCGACACGGGGGCGCCGTCATCCGTGAAAAAGACCGCCCCGGACTCGGCCATCAGGGCAAGTTCCGCGAGATGCTTTCCCTGGCGTCCCTTGCTGACGCACCCCGCGGGAAGCACTCTCGAAGCCCCGGCCCTCTTTCCCCGGGCTACCAGGTATTCCACGGTCACGGGATCGTCCACCGCAGGATCGGTATTGGGCATGGTCACCACCGTGGTGAATCCGCCCTCCGCAGCCGCCCAAGCGCCGCTTTCCGTATTCTCGCGCCACTCGTAGCCGGGATCCCGGAAATGAACGTGAAGATCAATGAATCCGGGGCATGCCGTCTTCCCTCCGAGGTCGAACACCTCGGCTCCCTCAGCGGAGAGGTCCGTGCCCCTGCGGGCGACCACGCCGTCCTTCAGGAGAAGATCTTCGCATGTTTTCCCGAGGTTTTCGCCGTCGAAAATTTTGGCATTCCTCAGCAGTATCATCTAACGCACACCTCCAAGGCAAAGGTAGAGCAGGGCCATCCGGACGGCCACACCGCTCCGGACCTGATCGAGGATGAGGCTCCGGGGACCGTCCGCCACGGACGAGGCGATCTCCATTCCGCGGTTCATGGGTCCGGGATGCATCACCACGGCCCGGGGCGCGGCGAGGGACACGAGGCTTTCGGTCGCCCCCCAGCGGCGATGGTATTCGTCGATGGACGGAATGAGGCCGTCTTCCTGCCGTTCCCGCTGCATCCGCAGGAAGTAGAGTATGTCCGCCCCTTCGGCAGCCTCGCGGGCGTCGGAAACGTACCCGACGCCGAGGGACGCCGTGTTTTCCGGCATAAGGGTCGCCGGGCCGCTGAGGGTCACATGGACGCCCATCTTCCTGAATGCCTGCATATCCGAGCGGGCCACCCTGCTGTGGAGCACGTCCCCGATTATGGCCATCTTCGCTCCTTCGAGGTTTCCCAGTTTCTGCCTCGCGGTATAAAGATCGAGCAGTGCCTGGGTCGGATGGCCGTTCGTTCCGTCCCCCGCGTTGAAGATGGAAGCTTTTGTGAGCTTCTTCGCGAGATAGTCGGGAACCCCCACTTCCTCATGGCGTACCACCACCGCGTCCGCGGCCATCGCCTCCAGGGTCCGCACGGTGTCCCGCAGGGTCTCGCCCTTGCTCGCGCTCGACCCCGAGGATGACCAGTTTATGACGTCGGCGGAGAGCACCTTTCCCGCTATTTCGAAAGAGGCTCTCGTTCTGGTTGAATTCTCGAAGAAACAGTTCATAACGATCTTCCCGCGAAGGGCGGGAACCTTTTTTATCGGCCTGTTCAGCAGTTCCTCCATGTACTCCGTCTGGTCGAGAAAAAAGGCGAGTTCGTCCCTCGTCCACCCTTCAAGGGTGATGAGATTCTTATGCCTCCACTCCACTTTCCGTCCCTCCCGTACGTTCGCAGATAACAACCCTGTCCTCGCCGTCAAGTTCCTTCACCCGGACCTCCACGTTCTCCGCCCTGGACGTGGGTACCGTCTTCCCCACGTAATCGGCAGCGATGGGCAGCTCCCTGTGTCCCCTGTCCACCAGCACCGCCAGTTGAACCCGCTCGGGCCGTCCGAGGTCCGTGATTGCGTCCAGGGCCGCCCGCACCGTCCGGCCCGTGAAAAGAACGTCGTCCACGAGGACCACCTTTTTCCCCGTAATATCGCCGGGAACGGAGGTGCTGTGCACCACCGGCTGGTCGGCGAGGACGGAGATGTCGTCCCGGTAGAGAGTGATGTCCAGTTCCCCGGTGGGAACCTTCACCTTCTCCGTTTCCTTCATCATCTCCCGGAGCCTGGCCGCGAGATGGACGCCTCTTCTCTGGATGCCCAGCAGGATCACCCGCTCCAGTCCCTTGTTGCGCTCCACGATCTCCACGGCGATCCGCCGCAGCACCCTCTCCATATCCTCCTTCCCCAGGACCGAGGCCTTTTCCGTCCATCCGCGATCTGCCTGTACCGTCATTTCCCCATCCCCTTCCATATGGTAAAAAAAGAGCCCTTCTCCCGGCGGAAGAAAGGCATGAGAACTATTTCGAAACACCCGAAGAGGGTCGGCACGAAATACCGAACGTCCTGTCCGTTCTTCATGGTATCCACCTCCTTTTCCTGAACCGGCAGGAACATACCACAAAACCCAACATAATGCAAGCGGTTGCAGAAAACGCATTGCGACAAAAATATACCCACAGGCACGGCCCCCCCGCAGGAGCGAAAGCGGAAACAGGCGACGATATTCATATTTTTAACATACTGTTCGCTTTATATGTGAATATATTAATGATATAGCATCGAATCTTTTTTCGGAGTATTATCATTTTCATACTGTCAGGCTATCTGAAGAGCAGTTTACGATCGGGGTGCCCGCTCATGCAGGATCCCTGCGGAAAGGGGATGACAGCCGCATCAAAAAAAGCACGTCCTGTTCCTTCAGCTTTGTACAGTATTCCATCGAAAAGAACAGCATACAAGGAGGAATGAACCCATGAAGAAGCTTCTGTGTCTTGTCGCCGTCTGTCTGGTCCTGTTCTCCGCGGGAACCGCTCTTGCCGCCGATAAGGTCGTCGTCCGGGTGGCCCACACCCTCGCCCCCGACTCCCACTACAACAAGGGTCTCGAACACCTCGGCAAGCTCCTGAACGAGGCCACGAACGGACAGATCGAACTCCAGATTTTCCACTCATCCCAGCTCGGCTCGGAGCGGGACGCCATTGAAGGCGTCTCCATGGGCACCCTGGAGATGACCCTGGTCTCCTCCGCCCCCCTTGCCAACTTCACGAACGCCTTCCTCGTCTTCGACCTTCCCTTCATCATCCAGGACCGCCAGAAAGCCTACGCCTGGATGGACGGCCCGGAGGGAAAGAAAATCCTCGACTCCGTCCTCTCCAAGGGCATGGTCGGCCTGGGAATCTGGGAAAACGGCTTCAGGATGCTCACCAACTCCAAGAGGCCCGTGGTCGTTCCCGACGACCTCAAGGGGCTCAAGATCCGCCTGATGGAGAACCCCATCCACGTGGGGACCTTCAAGACTCTCGGCGCCTACCCCGTTCCCATGCCCTTCGGCGAGCTCTTCACCGCCCTGCAGCAGAGCACCGTGGACGGCCAGGAAAATCCCCTGATCATCATTTCCACCTCCAAGTTCGCCGAGGTGCAGAAATACCTCTCCCTGACGGGCCATTTCTATGCACCGGCCATCCTGCTGATCAACAAGGACTTTTGGGAGAAAACCCTCACGGAGGAACAGCGGAAGATTTTCACCGAGGCCGAGCTGAAGGCCCGCCACTGGGAGCGGGAGTTCTGCATCGAGATCGAGAAGCAGCTCGTGGGCGACCTCAAGGCTCAGGGCATGGAAGTCACCGAGCCCGACAAGGCGAAGTTCTTCGAGGCAGTGCAGCCCGTCTACAAGGAATTCGAGGAAAAAGTGGGCAAGGAAATCATCCAGAAGCTCATCGACGCCCAAAAGTAACGGTTCCTGCGGCACTGCACGGGGCGTTCCTCCGGAGCGCCCCGTGCTTTTCGGCCTCGCCTGAGGGACGCAGGCGAGAGGGTATTTAACAGGGGGTCCGCTATGCGAAAAATCTTCGACAATTTTGAGGAATACGCCCTACTTCTGCTCTTTCCCCTCATGGTGGCGGTGGTCTTCACAGCCACCCTTGCCCGGTACCTGAACCTCTTTCCCATGTTCTGGGGCGAGGAGGTGGCCCGGTACATCATGGTCTTCATGGCCTACATCGGTGCGGGGCTCGGCATGAAGAGAGGGGCCCACGTGGGGGTCAGCTTCTTCACCGACCGGTTCCGGAGCGTCGGAATCCGCCTCTTTCTCGAAGGATTCCGCCTCGGCGTCATCGTCCTCTTCTGCGGGATGATCATGTACTACTACAGGAGCATCATCACCCACCAGATTTCCATGGGGCAGACCACTCCCGCCCTGTATATCCCCATGTGGATTCCCTATTCCGCCGTCCCCCTCGGGATGTTCCTGGTGGCTCTCAGGGCCGTCCAGGCCTTTCGGGAAACGGCAGCGGCCATACGGGCTTCCGCCGGGACCCCGGAGGTGAGATAGCATGGCAACGATCATGTTTTCCGTCCTCATTTTCCTCATCTTTCTGAACATTCCGGTTGCGGTGAGCATCGGGCTCGCCTCCATAGCCGGGATAACCTTCGGGAATCTTCCCCTCAACCCGGTGGTGGTGGCCCAGCGCATGTTCACCTCCGCCGACTCCTTTCCCTTCATGGCCATCCCCTTCTTCATGCTCGCGGGAGGGCTCATGGAACACGGCGGCATCTCCCGCAGGCTGGTCAGGCTGGCCTCCGCCATGGTGGGGGGGTACAGGGGTGGACTGGGGCTCATCACCATCCTGGCGAGCGCCTTCTTCGGCGCCATCAGCGGATCGAACCCCGCCACGGTGGCCGCCATCGGCGGCATCATGGTTCCCTCCATGATCAAAAAAGGCTATCCGCCGGCCTTCGCCGCTTCCATCGCGGCTGCAGGCGGAACCCTCGGTGTGGTCATTCCGCCGTCCATTCCCATGATCACCTTCGGCGTGGTGGCCGGGGTCTCCATCGGGGATCTCTTCCTCGCTGGCTTCGGCCCGGGGCTCCTCCTGGCGGTGGTGCTCAGCCTGGTGGTAGTGATCCAGTCCGCCCGGCTCGACATCCCCAGGGAAGAACCCCGCACCCGGGGGCAGCTGTTCTCCGCCGTGAAGGATTCCATCCTGGCCATCATCATGCCCCTGATCATCCTCGGCGGCATTTACGGCGGCATCTTCACCCCCACCGAGGCCGGCGCCGTGGCTGTCATCTACAGCCTCCTGATCAGCGCCTTCATCTACCGGGAACTGGACCTGAAGACCATTCGGACGGTGATCATCAAGGCCGGAATCAGTACGTCGGTGGTCTTTTTCGTCATCGCCACGTCCCAGTCCATGTCCTGGCTCATCACGGTCAGCAGGGTGTCGGCGGAGATCGCGGCCTGGATCGTCTCCATCTCATCGAATCCCTTCGTCCTGATCACCCTGATCAACGTGATCCTCCTCTTTCTGGGCATCTTCCTTGAAACCCAGGCCATCATCCTGCTCATGGCGCCCCTGCTCCTTCCCATCACGGCGTCCATAGGGATGGACCCGCTGATGCTGGGCATCATCATGGTGGTGAACACATCCGTGGGCATGATCACCCCGCCCATGGCGGTGAACCTCTTCGTGGCCGTCTCCCTTGTGAAAGACTACAACGTGCGCCTCGAGGACATTACCCGGAAGATTTTCGCCTTCCTCGTGGCCGAGATTTTGGCCGTCATGCTCATCAGCAACTTCCCGGTCTTCTCCATCGGTATCCTCCGGCTGGTGAAGTAGAATCATGAGAAGTTTTGCCGCCCTCTGCGACGACCTTACGGGATCGTCGGTCCAGTCCATCCTCCTGAAGGACAGGGGGCTTTCCGTCCGGCAGATCATCCGCCCCTCCGGGGAACTCCCCGTCCCGGAAGACGGGGAGGCGCTGGTGATCAACTGCGACACCCGTAGGCGCTCCCCGGCGGAGGCGAAAGAGATCTTCCGCCGGTTCGCGGCTCTCCTGCCTCCTTCGACGGGAATCGGGAAGCGGATCGATACCACCCTGAGGGGGCACCTCTGCGACGAGACGGCGGAACTCCTCTCCGCCAGACCGGGTGCCCTGGCCCTGGTGGTTCCCGCCTACCCAGCCTCCGGGAGGACCACCGTGGGAGGCTACCATCTCCTCGGCGGCTCCCTCCTCGAGCGGACCGAAGTGGCCCGGGACCCCATGTGGCCCGTGTCGTCAAGCTACGTCCCCGGCTATTTTTCCGGGAGATTTTCCTGCGGGCTCATCGCCATGGAAACGGTGAAACTGGGCCCCGAAGCCGTCGCCGAAGCGCTCTCCGCCCTTGTTTCCGACAGGGTCAGCGTGGCGGCGGCGGACGCCATGACGGCTGAGGATATCGAGATCCTGGCCGAAGGTGCCGTCTCCGTGGCGGCAGAGATCATTCCCGTGGACCCAGGCCCCTTTACCGCCGCCTTCCTCGGCCGGAAACTCCCCGGGAGGAATGCCGGGACCGTCCTGGCGATCATCGGAAGCACCTCGGAAAAAACAGCCCGGCAGATCGCCTGGACGGAAGGAAAACTGCGCTGTGCCCGGTTTACCCTGCTGCCGGGCGAGCGGACCGCGGACGCCCTGCCGAGGCTTCGGGCCTTTCTTGCGGACCTCCCGGACAATGCGGATTTTCTGCTGATCCGCCCCTCCCCGGAGATCGTCAGGGGCTCTGAGAACACTACCGCGGCAGTGCTCGCGGATCTCGGACGGGAGGCCTTCCGGTTACTGGGAAGGAAAATATGCGGTATACTTCTCTCCGGAGGCGATACCGCCGCCATGTTTTTCGAGGGTTCCGGCGCTGCATCCCTGGCTCCGGGAGAGGAGATCCAGCCCCTGATGATGGGCGGACGGATTCTCGACGGGGAGTTCGCCGGGCTCTCGGCGGTGACCAAGGGCGGCCTCATAGGCGAGGAGGACGGCGTCTACAGGGCCGTCCAGTGGCTGAAAAAGGAAAGGACTTGATTGCAATGAAACCTACAGTGATCGCGGTACCCATGGGTGACCCCGCAGGGGTGGGCCCTGAAATCGCCCTTCGGGCCATAGCCGACCCGGACGTCTGGAAAGAAGGCGTGCCGCTCCTCATCGGCGACCTCACCGTCCTGAAGGCGGTGAGCGAAAAGCTCTCCCTTCCCGCGACGCTCCGCAAAGTGAATGAACCTTCCGGCATTTCAGGATCCCCTGACGAACTTCCCGTGATGGATCTCGGCATGATCCCTGACCTGGGGGCCCTTCCTGCGGGAAAAGTGTCCGCCCTGGCCGGGAAGGCGTCGGTGGCCTACATCAGGAAAGCCGTGGAACTCTGCATGTCCGGCGCGGCTGCGGGGGTGGCCACCACCCCCATCAACAAGGAAGCCCTGAAGGCGGCGAAGGAGCCCTACATCGGGCACACGGAGATGCTCGCCGAAATGTCCGGAGTGACGAAAAGCTACACCATGTTCATGGTGGACAAGCTCCGCATCCTCTTCCACAGCCGGCACCTCTCGCTGAAACAGGCCATCGATGGGCTGACCACGGACGGCGTGATCCATTCCATTGAAACGGCGGCGAAATGCCTGGCCTCCATAGGCCTTCCCGCCGGTACCATCGCCCTGGCCGCCCTGAACCCCCACGCCTCCGACGGCGGGCTCTTCGGCGACGAGGAGGCCCGGTACCTCGTGCCGGCCGTGGAGGAAGCCCGGAAACGGGGCATCAACGTGGTGGGTCCCGTCCCGGCGGACAGCGTGTTCTACTTCGGTCTCCAGGGAAAATACGACGTGGTGGTCTCCCTCTACCACGACCAGGGGCACATCGCCTCCAAGACCTATGATTTCTACCGGACGGTAAGCGTCACTTTCGGGCTCCCCTTCATCCGGACTTCGGTAGATCACGGCACTGCCTTCGACATCGCCTGGCAGGGTATCGCCAATCCGGTGAGCATGAAGGAAGCCATGCTCGCCTGTTTCCGCATCGCCCCCCTCTACAGGCCGTTTTAAAAGGAGACCGCGCCGGTGACCGAACAGAACGGCCGGGGCCTTTCCGGGGACGAACTGCGCATCCGGGCGGCCGAGACGGCGTACCTGAGCGGGAAACTTGATGCGGCAGCAGAGATGGTCTCCGGGGATATCCTCTCCCCGGAGGTTTTCTCCGTCCGGGGAATCCTCGCCTTCCTCGGCGGACGGCGGGCAGAGGCCCTGGACCTTTTTGAGCAGGGGCTGAAGCGCCTCCGGAAGGAACAGCGTTCCCGAAAAATCTGTTACGCGCCCTTTTCAGGAGTGTTCCACCCCCTGCTCCTCCTTGCCGGGGGGGAGTTCAAGAAGGCATCCTCCCTGTTCTCCGCCGGAGTGGAACAGAGCTCTTACGCCCCGCTGTACGCCCTCTTCCGATTTCTCGCCGACTACAGGGCCGGAAAGGGAAGCGGCTCCTTCTTCTCCGTCTATTCCCCAAAGGTGCTGGAAAAGCAGGGCTATTCTCCTTCCTTCCTCTTTTTCGTAGCCCTTTGCGTCACCTGGAGCGCCCCCGAAAGACTGGACGAATACCGATCTCTTTTCGAAAAGGCCCTGGACGGCCTTCTCGAAAACGGAGGGCTGCACCTCCTCGTCACGGAGCTCGGGGAGATTCTCGGCCTCCCGGTGGAGAATCCTGTCGCCAGGGATCTCCCCCTCCACGAAATTCTCCCCCGCCGGGAAAACTGGATGCTGGCCCTCTCAGCCCTGTCGGCCCTCGGAGAGACCGGAGGGAACGAGGAGAAGCGGGCCAGGAGGCTGCTGTGGGAAGCCGACTGGGAGAGCGACGACGGAGGAATCATCCGGTCCGTCACCTTCACTCCCCTGGAGCAGGTCCTGCAGCCCTCGGGAAACTGGAGCAAGGGACGGCCCGTGGCCCTGAAACGGCTTCGGAACGACCTCGTCCGGGAGGACTGGATGACCCGCCAGGATACGGCCGCCGCCGGGGCGGTCAGGGAGACGAGCGGTTACGAGGGATGGTATTACAAGCGGTGGTTCGAGTTCGACCAGGCCAAGGTTCTGAAGGCTCTCGCCGGGCACCCGTCCGTTGTCCGGGCCGACGACGGACGGCCGGTGGAGATCGTGGCCGAGCCTCCCGCTGTGGAGACCGAAACCCTCCCGTCCGGCGTGCTCCTCCGCATGGCGCCCCATCCGTCCGAGGGTCCCTTCCAGGGGCTGGTGGCGATCGAAGAAGGGCCGGAGCGGATCCGTACCGTCGTATTCGAGGAAAAACACCTGGAGATAGCCCGGATTCTGGGCGAGAAAGGGATCCCCGTTCCCACGGAAGGGAAGACCGAAGTCCTTCGGACCCTCGAGGCCCTGGCGCCCCTTGTTCCCGTGAGTTCCGGACTGGACGGTCCGGGGGATCTTCCCGGCGTTCCGGCGGACGAACGGATCTTCATTCAGCTCGCTCCGGGGGGAGATGGCTTCACCGCAGCCTTTTACGTCCGGCCTCTCGGTCCGGGAACGCCGGTCTCCCGCCCGGGGGTGGGAGGGAAAGCCGTGTTCGGCCTGTCCGGAGGGAAGAGGCTGAAGACTCTCCGTTCCCTCGAGGAGGAGATCAGGAGGGCCGACGAGGTCCGGTTGCTCTGCCCCGCCCTTGGGGAAGGAGAACAGACCGACGAGTACCGGTGGATCCTCGATTCCCCAGAACTCTGCCTCGACTTTCTCCTCCAGGCCGGAGAGCTCGGGGGACGCGCCGTGATCGAATGGCCCCGGGGAGACCGGCTGACAATCCGAGGAAAGGCGGGCGCCTCGTCCGTCAGGGCTTCGGTCCGGTCAGTGAAGGACTGGTTCGCCCTTTCGGGGGAGATCCGGGTGGACGAGGAGACGGTGGTCTCCCTCCGGGAGGCCTGCCGCTTGGTCTCGGGAGGAGGAAGCCGCTTTCTGCCTCTCGGAAACGGGGAATACCTCGCCCTCACCGAGGAACTCCGCAGGAGCCTCTGGGACCTGGAGGCCTCGGGGGACTGGAAGGGAAACGATCTCCGGTTCTCCCCCCTCTCGGCTCCTCTGGTGGAACGGTTCGCATCCGGGGCGGAGGATTTCTCCGGTGACGGCGAATGGCACAGAAGGCTCGCTCTCGCAGCGGAGGCCGAACGGCTGAACCCGGACCTTCCCGCCGCCTTCCGGGGTGAGCTCCGGGACTACCAGGCCGACGGGTTCCGGTGGATGCTCAGGCTCGCAGCATGGGGAGCCGGGGCCTGCCTTGCGGACGACATGGGGCTCGGCAAGACCGTCCAGGTCCTCGCCGCCCTCCTTTCCCGGGCCTCCGGGGGCCCCGCCCTGGTGGTGGCCCCCGTGTCGGTCTGTCCGAACTGGGCGGCCGAGGCGGCCCGGTTCGCTCCCTCCCTGAGGGTAAAGGAGTACCGGAACGGCGACAGGAAGAAGCTTCTGGAGAACTTGGAGCCCTACGACGTGGTGACGGCCAGCTACGGTCTCCTCCAGCACGACGGGGCTCTCCTCGAGTCGGTGCGGTGGCATACCGTGGTCCTCGACGAGGCCCAGGCAATCAAGAACAGCGGCACGAAAAGGTCCGCCGCCGCCATGAAGCTCCAGGGAGATTTCCGGGTCATCACCACGGGAACGCCGGTAGAAAACAATCTCGGCGAGTTGTGGAACCTCTTCCGCTTTCTCAACCCCGGCCTGCTCGGTTCCCTGGACGGCTTTACCAGGCGCTTCGCCGTCCCCATCGAAAAGTACGGGAACAAGGGGGCGGCGGCACGGCTGAAAAAGCTCGTCCGGCCCTTCCTCCTCCGGCGGACCAAGGACCAGGTGCTCAGCGAGCTTCCGCCCAAGACGGAGATCGTCCTGAGGGTGGAGATGACCCGGGAGGAACGGGCAGTTTACGAGGCCGTCCGCAGGGAGGCGGCCGGAAAGATCGAATCCGGGGGAGACGGACGGGACAAGCGGTTCGTGGTCCTCGCCGAGCTCATGAGGCTCCGGAGGGCCTGCTGCAGCCCATCCCTCGTCCTGCCGGAGAAGGGGGGACTCCCCTCCTCCAGGCTCGAGGCCTTCGGCGAGATCCTGGAGGAACTAAGGGCGGGGGGACACCGCTGCCTGGTTTTCAGCCAGTTCGTGGACCATCTCTCCATAATCCGGGGGTACCTCGACGGGCTCGGGGTTTCCTACGCCTACCTCGACGGCTCCACTCCGTCCCGGGAGCGGGAGCGGCAGATCGCCTCCTTCCAGGCGGGAGAAAAGGAATGCTTTCTCATCAGCCTCCGGGCGGGGGGAACGGGACTGAACCTTACCGCAGCCGACTACGTGATTCACATGGACCCCTGGTGGAACCCCGCCGTGGAGGACCAGGCCTCCGACCGCGCCCACCGCATCGGCCAGGAGCGCCCCGTCACCGTCTACCGGATCGTGGCGAAGGACACGGTGGAAGAAAAGATCGTGGACCTTCACGGAATAAAGCGGGAACTTGCGGAAAGCCTCCTGGAGGGGGCTGAGGGAGCGGCCCGGATCTCCCTGGAGGAGATGGCGGCCCTCATCCGGGACAACCGGACGGGAGAAGAGTAGAAAAGGCGCCCCGTTTCCGGGGCGCCTTTCGTTTGCTATTCTCCTCTTCCGGGGCAGGAAATCATCTTTCCCGGGTTCAGGATTTCGTTAGGGTCGAAGGCGAGCTTTACCCGTCTGATAAGCTCCATCTGGGCGTCGTCCATGACCCGGCACATGTACTTCTGCCGCTTGAGGCCGATGCCGTGCTCTCCGCTCAGCGTCCCGCCGATGGAGGCGGTGAAGTCGTAGAGTTCGTCGAGAAGGGCGTCGATGATGTGGTGCCAGTCCGGCCGCTCCTCGGGGAAGAGGAGGTTCACGTGCATGTTCCCGTCCCCCACGTGGCCGAAGTTGGCCTCCTCGATGCTGTATTTTTCGCAGAGCCGGGTGGTCTCCGTCATGAGCTTCGGTATCTCGCTGGTGGGCACCACCAGGTCCTCCAGGCTGTACTTTGGGTAAAAGGCCATGATGGCCTCGGCAAGGCACTTCCGGGCTTTCCAGAGTTTGTCGCTGGTGGTCTTGTTGTCCGCCACGAAGACCTCCAGCGCCCCGTGGGCCAGGCACAAGTCGCCGATGCGCTCCATGTCGTCCGCCAGCACGTTCGGGTCGTTCCCCTCGAGCTGGATGACGAGATGAGCCCCGGCGTCGTCGTAGGGGAGGGCCGTGTTGAGGAACCGCTCCGCCAGCCGGATGGACTTGCCGTCCATGAACTCGATGGAAGACGGGATGACCTTCCCCTCGCTCTGGATCCTGGGGGCGAAGTCGATGGCCGAAGCCACGTCGGGGAAGGGGACCAGGAGGTCAACCACCTTGCCGGGCAGGGGTAGGAGCTTGAGGATGATCTTCGTCACCACCGCCAGAGTCCCCTCGGACCCCACAATGAGATGGGCGAAGTCGTACCCCGTTGCGTCCTTCCGGCGCTTCCCCCCGAACCAGGTGACCGTCCCGTCGGGGAGCACCGCTTCCAGGGCCAGTACGGAATTGCCCGTGGTGCCGTACTTCACCACCTTGTTCCCCCCGGCGTTTTCCGCCACGTTGCCGCCGATGAACGAGGCGTCGCCGCTGCAGGGGTCGCCCGCGTAGAGCAGCCCCTCCTGCCGGGCCGCTTTCGTGATTTCGGCGGTCACCACCCCGGGCTCCACGGTGATGGTGAGGTTCTTTTTGTCCAGCTCGAGGATCCGCCGCATCTTCTCGAAGGAAAGGACAATCCCCCCGGCAAAGGGCACGGCCCCGCCGGAAAGCCCCGTGCCCGCCCCCCTGGGCGTCACGGGGATGCGGTGCCGGTCGGCGTACTTCAGAACAGCCGACACGTGCTCCGTGGTCTCCGGGAAGACTACCGCCTCGGCGATATACTCCCGGTCCCAGGAGAACCGGGGCACTTCGTCGTAGGAGTAGGCAATGCGCTTCTCCATGTCCACCGCCACGTTGGATTTTCCCACTATGGCCGTCAGGTCCAGAACGGTCCGCTCCGTCACGGGAGAATAGTTCGCCGGGGTCATTCCGCGCCCACCTCTTTCCTGATCCGCTCCGTGAGCCGGGGGAGAATGTCGAACAGGTCGCCGCAGAGTCCGAGATCGGCCACCCGGAAGATGGAGGCGTCAGGATCCCTGTTCACCGCCACCACGTAGCCTGCTGTCTGCATTCCCGCCAGGTGCTGCACCGCTCCGGAGATGCCGGCGGCGATGTAGACCTTCGGCGCCACCACCTTGCCTGAGAGGCCCACCTGGTGGGGGTAGCCCATCCACTTGGCATCCACGGCGGGCCTGCTGGCGCCCACCCCTCCGCCGAGGAGGGCCGCCAGCTCCTCCAGCATCCGGAAGCTCTCGGGGCGCTTCAGCCCCTTGCCCCCGGAGACCACCACGTCGAGGTCCTGGATGTTGGAACCGCCGTCCTCCGCCCGTTCAAAGCCGAGGTTGACCACCCTTGACCCGAACAGCTCCGAAGGGATCTCCGGCCTGACCACTCCGCCTCTTGACACGGCCTTCGACCGGTCCCGAGCCCGGAAAGTCCGGGGCCGGACGGTGGCCATCTGGGGACGGCGCATGGGGGTCTTGATCGTGGCCATGACGTTGCCCCCGATGGCGGGCCGCGTCTGGAGCAGCAGTCCCGTCTCCCGGTCCATCTCCAGCCCTGTGCAGTCGGCGGTCAGCCCCGTCTCCAGCTCTGCGGCCAGGGCGGGCATGGTGGTCCGCCCCGACGTGGTGGCAGGGGCGAGGACCACGTCCGGGGCCTCCTGCCGCAGGAGATGGGCCAGCACCTTCACTTCCGCCTCCTGGTTGAACATGGACAGGGAAGGGTGCTCCACCGTCATCACTCGGTCCGCGCCGCCCCGGAGAAGGGCCTCCGGATCGTCGGCGAGACCGCCGGAAAGAAGTACCGTCGTCACCGTGCCGCCGCAGGTATCCGCCAGATCCCCGGCTTTTCCCGTCAGCTCGAAGGTCACGGAATGGATATGGCCGTCCCGGACCTCTCCGAGAACGAAAAACTGTTTTTCCGTCATCTGCCGTTCCCCCTAAATGACCGCCATGTCCCGGAGGACGGCCACGAGGCGCTCGATGCCCTCGTCGATCCGCTTCTCGTCGAACATTTCCGTCGTTCTCGATATGGTCGGGTAGGAGATCTTCACCACCCGGGTGGCCGACCCCCCGAGCCCCGTTTCTTCCGGAGAGAGCCCTATGGAGGCTATCCCCTCAAGGGGAATCTCCGTCCGCCTGGCCCGCTTCTTTCCCGCAAGGGTGGGCATGGAAGGCTCGTTCAGTGCGTGGAGGACCGTGAGCAGGCAGGGGAATGGCAGGTACTGTCTCTGGATCCCCTCCTCCACCGTCCGGGCGACCTCCACTCCCCCGCCGGCAAGGGAGACGGCACTCACGTAGGTGCTGAAGGGAATGCCCAGCAGCGCCGCCGTCTCCGGGCCCACCTGCCCCGTCTCGCCGTCGGTGGCCTTCTCGCCCGCGAGGACGAGGTCGAAGGGCCCGGCTTTCTTCACCGCCGCGGCAAGCACCTTGGCGGTGGCCCAGGTATCGCTGCCCGCGAAGGCTCGGTCGGTGAGGAGCACTCCCCTGTCGGCCCCCATGGAGAGGCACTCCCTGAGGGCTTCATCGGCCCGGGGAGGCCCCATGGTGAACACCGTGACCTCCCCGCCCGCCGACGACCGGAGATCGAGGGCGGCCTGGAGGGCGTTCAGGTCGAGAGGGTTGACGATGGCTCCCATCCCTTCCCGCACCATGGTCCCCGTCTCGGGATCCATGCGCACGTCGTCGGAATCGGGAACCTGCTTGATCAGCACTGCGATTTTCACGTACTAAAACCTCCTGTCAAAATTCATCCGCCGAAAAAGAGCGGGACCTGCCGCAGGCAGTGCGGGGAAACCCCGCGGCCTGCATCTCTCCGAATTTACCGCCGCTGTTTTTCCCAGGCGGACCCTGTCGGCCGCCGAGAGAGTGTACCGTCCCGAGAGTCCATATCCTTCTCCAGGCCGAAGACGGGATCCGCGCCGTTGAGGAGGGCCTTGCAGTCGTCGTCGGCGATTCGTTCGAAAGTGAGGATAGAGCGGGGAATGTCTCCCCCCCCCGGACTTTTCAACACGCACATTGAAGGAAATCGTGTCCGTGCTACCTTCCGACGCCACGTTCAGCACCACGGCGCCGCCCTTCCTCGTCAGGCTCCCGAGGACGGCCTCACCAAGATGCCGCTGCCCGTCGGGGGAAGAAAGCCCGAAGCAGGCTCCCGCAAAACGAAGATCAAGACCAGCGCATCCCGTTCGTTTCACCCTTCTTCCTCCTCTGCCGGGAACACCCACGAAAAATCCCGGCGGCTCCGGGCTCACCATTTTTCTTTTTTTCGGCAACGGGATGGACAGGGGCGCAGAAACCCCTTCATGGCGATACTATATCACAGGGAAGAAAACCCCGCACATGAGAGCCCGGAAGGCGCCACGGAAGCAATGTTTCATTCGGAAACATCATTTCGGCAATTCCTGCTTATTTTCATAAAAGTGAAATGTTTTGTTATTATCTATAAAAATACTTGCTTGACTTAACAGCAATTTTGTCCCTTCAGAAAACGGCGGCCATGCCTCTCAATACCGGATTCCACAGCAAAAGCCCCTTCTCCTGGGGAAGACAATAGTCCCTTGATTTCCCCCGGAAAGGGTGGTAGTGTGTATTTTGTATTTTCGGCAGACTAACTTTGAGTGAACGAGGTGACCTTTTCAATGCTCGAAAAGATCAAGGCGCTTGCGGCATCGTCAAAAAACGAAACCATGGCCCACAGGCATCATTTTCACACCCACCCCGAGATCGCGTGGCAGGAGGTCGAAACCACCAAAACTGTGGTGGAAGCCCTTAAAGCCATAGGATGCGATATCGTGAAGGTCGGCTTCGACGGCACGGAGTGCGGCGTGGCGGCCGACCTCCGGGGGGGAAAGCCCGGAAAGTGCGTGGCCCTTCGGGGCGACATGGACGCCCTTCCCCTGAACGAGGACAACGACCTTCCCTACAGGTCGCAGAAAGACGGCGTCATGCACGCCTGCGGCCACGATGCCCATACGGCCATGCTCCTCGGGGCGGCGAAGGTGTTGTCCGCAATCAGGGATGAAATTCCGGGCACGGTGCGCTTTCTGTTCCAGCCCGCCGAGGAGAGCGGCCTGCAATCCGGCGCCAAGGCCATGGTGGAAGAAGGGGCTCTCCAGGGCGTGGACGCAGTGGCGGGCATCCACTGCTGGTCATCGACCCCCACGGGAACGGTCCTGTACCGCTCCGGCCCCATCATGGCGGCCGCGGACGGCTGGTACCTCACCCTGAAGGGGAAGGGTGGCCACGGCTCCACCCCGGAGCTCTGCATCGACCCCACCATCACGGCGGCGAACATCGTGCTCAACCTCCAGGCCATCGTCGGCAGGGAAGTGAGCGCCAGAGAGACTGTCGTGGTGAGCACCGGGACGGTGAAGGCGGGGCACTCCGTCTTCAACATCATCCCCGACTCTGTGGAGATGAACGGCACGGTCCGCTCCTTCAACCCCGCCGTCCAGGACCACGTGGAATCGGCCATCCGCAGGGTCATCGCCGGGGCATGCCGGATCGGAAGGTGCACCTTCGAGCTGGATTACAAGCGCTTCATCCCCGCCACCATCAACGAACCGGCGGTCACGGCCGTGGCGAAGGACGTCTTCGACGAAGTGTTCGGGCCGGAAAACGTGAAGGAAACGCCTCTCATCATGGGCTCCGAGGATTTCAGCTACTTCCAGCAGAAGGTCCCCGGCACCTACTTCCTCCTCGGGACGGGCAACCCCGGCAAAGGAACGGACAACGCCCACCATCATCCGAAGTTCAACGTGGACGACGACGCCCTCCCCGCCGGAGTGGCATCCCTCGCAGGTTTCGCTTGGACCTGGCTCTCGAAGAACGCCTGATCCGGAGGCGAAAAACTCAGTAAAAACGGGGGAAGTCCCAAGGGCTTCCCCCGTTTTCAATTTTTCTCAGCGGAGGGGGCCTATGGCCTCCTCCACCGCTTTTACCACCGCTCCCCGGACCACCAGGGCCTCCACCCTCTCGATGAGGGGCTGGAGGAATTCGTCGTGCTTCAGGTAGGGAACGGCCCCCCGGACGCAGTCGTGGGCCGCCGTGGTCCCCGCGCCGGGCTTCAGCAGGCGGCTGAAGTCCAGGGCCTGGGAGCCCGCCAGCAGCTCGATGGCCACCACCTTCCGGGCGTTGTCCAGGATGGAGAGCCCTTTGCGGGCGGAGTAGGCGCCCATGGAGACGTGGTCCTCCTGGTTGGCCGACGTGGGGATGGAGTCCACCGACGAGGGGTGGGCGAGTACCTTGTTCTCCGACACCAGGGCCGCCGAGGTGTACTGGGCGATCATGAAGCCGCTGTTCAGGCCGCTGTTCTCCACGAGGAAGGGAGGAAGGCCCGACAGGCTCGTGTCCACAAGCCGTGCCTGGCGCCGTTCGGAAATGCTCGCCAGCTCCGCCACGGCGATGCCGAAGAAGTCCATGGCCAGGGCGAGGGGCTGCCCGTGGAAATTGCCGCCGCTGATGGCCACGCCGTCATCGGGAAAAATAATGGGATTGTCCGTGACGGAATTAACCTCCACCTCGAGGACTCCCCGGACGTAGCCGAGGGCGTCCCGGGTAGCGCCGTGGACCTGGGGAACACACCGGAGCGAGTAGGCGTCCTGCACCTTTCCGGACCTGTACTTTTCCAGTATTTCGCTTCCCTCGATGAGCCTGCGGATGTTCTCCGCCACCATCCCCTGGCCGTTGTGTGGCCGGAGGGCGTGGGTCCGCGGGTCAAAGGCGAAGGGAACGCCGTGGAGGGCCTCGATGGAGAGCGCCGCGGCAATGTCCGCCGTCTTGGCCAGGTTTTCGGCGTCCAGCAGGGCAAGCACGGCCATGGCTCCCATGGAGGCCGTGCCGTTGTTCAGGGCCAGCCCTTCCTTGGCCCCCAGCTGCACGGGAGCGAGCCCGGCCATCTGGAGCGCCTTCGCTGCCGCCATTGTCCGCCCCCTGTACCGCACCGACCCGTGGCCGATGAGGGGGAGGGCCAGGTGGGAAAGCGGGCACAGGTCACCGCTGGCGCCAACCGATCCCTGGCAGGGAACCACCGGATGGATGCCCAGGTTCAGCAGGGCGACAAACTGGTTCAGAACGGCGAGGCTGATGCCCGAGTGCCCCCGGACAAGGCTGTTGATCCGGAGGAGCATCATGGCCCTGGTGATGTCCTCGGGGAAGGGGGCCCCCACGCCGCAGGCGTGGCTCTTCAGCAGGTTTTCCTGCAGCAGCCGCCGGTCTTTCCGGGAGATGTTCACCGACGCGAGGTCGCCGAAGCCGGTGGTGATGCCGTACACCACGTCGTCGGAATTCTCCCAGGCCCTGACCGCCGCCGATGATGCCTCCACCCTCCGGATGGTTTCCTCGTCCAACTCCACCGTCCAGCCCTTTCGGGCGACGTTCGCCACGTCCTCCAGGGTGAGGGACATACCGTCGAGGCGCACTTTCCTGTTCTTGTCCGCCGTCCTCACCGGATCTGCTCCCCTTTCTTGCAGACCCCTTCCACGGCCGGGACACCCGCATGATAGGCGAGAACGGCCGGGGTCTCCCCGTCGAGGAGAAGAAAATCCGCCTGCTTTCCCGCCTCGAGGGTTCCGCAGACAGCCCCCATGCCCACGGCGCAGGCGCTGTTCTTCGTGGCGGCCGTCAGGGCCTCTTCCACTGTGAGCCCCATGGCCATCACCGCAAGCCCGAAGACGAAGGGCATAGACTCGGTGAAGGACGACCCGGGGTTGCAGTCCGTGGCCAGAGCCACCGGAACCCCGTGCTCGATCATGGCCCGGGCACGGGCGTAGGGTTTTCTCAGGCTGTAGGCCGTGGCCGGAAGGAGAATGGCCGTGGTCCCGCTTTTCGCCAGGGCGCCGATCCCCTCGTCGCTCACGGCGAGAAGGTGCTCCGCCGAGACAGCCCCCATGCGGGCGGCCAGAGCCGCACCGCCGGTGTCGTGGACCTCGTCGGCGTGGACCTTCAGGCCGAGGCCCCTCCGGGACGCTTCAGCGAGGATCCGCTCCGTCTGGGCAGCGGAGAAGACACCTTCCTCGCAGAACACGTCGCAGAACCGGGCGATTCCCTGCTCCTCCACCGCCGGGAGCATCTCCTCCACGAGCAGGTCCACGTACCCGTCGCCGTTGCCCCGGTACAGCTCGGGAACGGCATGGGCGCCCATGAAGGTGGGCACCACGTCCAGGGGAGTCTCCCGTCCCACCCTCCGGATCACCGAGAGCATGCGCAGCTCCGTCTCCGTGTCCAGCCCGTAGCCGCTCTTCATTTCCACCGTGGTGGTCCCCAGAGAGAGGGCCGAGAGAGCCGACGCCAGGGTGTTCTCGAACAGGTCGTCCTCGGTGGCCTCCCGAACGCTCCGTACCGAGGAGAGGATTCCCCCTCCTTTCTGGAGGATCTCAAGGTAGGGAGTCCCCGCGAGGCGGAGGGAAAACTCCTCCTCCCGCCTCCGGGCGAAACACATGTGGGTATGGGGGTCAACGAAACCGGGGATGACGCACCGCCCTCCGCAGTCGATCTCCTCGTCGAACTCCCTGCCGGAGAGGGACGAAAGAATTTCCTCTTCGGGGCCCACGGCCTCGATCAGGCCGTCCCGAACCACCATGGCACCCCGGGGGAGAAAGCGAAGGGCTCCCTGGTCCTTCCCCGCCGATGGCGAGGACCCCTCCGGGGTGTAGATCCTGGCGTTCCGCACAAGTTTCGTGATCATTCCGCACCATCCCCCATTCCGAGCAGTTTCAGCTCCAGCACCTGGTCAGGGTCAAAATCCTTCACCTGGAGATAGTAGGCCGCGCTGTCCAGAAGGGCTTGGGCGGGGATCATGCCGTAAATCTCCGTTTCCACCACCTCCACGCCCCAGCGCCTGGCCTCCATGCGGATCAGCTCCAGCACCCTGTAGAGGGCGTTCTTCTGATAATCCACGATGTTCATGCTCACCTGGGTCATGCCCCGTTCGGAAAGGGCCACGCCCATGCCCTTCACGTGGCAGAAGCCGCCGCTCGACGCCCGGACGAAGGTGCCGATCTTTTTCGCGATCTCCTCGTCGGCGGTGTTGAGGTTCACGTTGAAAGCCACGAGGAACTGCCGCGCTCCGATGACCGTGGCCCCCGCCGTAGGGTGAAGGGCCGGGCCGCCCACGTCGGGCTGCCGTTCCGGAGTGACGGATTCCGCTTTCAGCACCTCGTACTGACCCTTGCGGATCACCTCGAGGCGCTTCCGCTCGGGGCGCTTCGCCGATTCTTCGTAGAAATAGACGGGAATGCCCAGCTCGGCGAAGTAGCGCTCGCCGAAGGCGTGGGATAGGGCGACGCACTCCTCCATGGAAATTCCCCGGATGGGCGTGAAGGGGATCACGTCCACCGCCCCGATCCTCGGATGGGCACCCTGGTGGGCGTTCATGTCGATGGCGGCCATGGCCGTCTTCGCCGCGCGGAGCAGGGCGTCGGTCACGGCTTCCGGCTCGCCCGCAAGGCTGACCACGAGGCGGTTGTGGTCGGCGTCCGCCCGGTAATCGAGAAGGGAGCACCCCTTCACTCCCCGAAAATTGGCGGCGATGGACTCGATGACGTCCTGCCGCCGTCCCTCGCTGAAATTCGGAACGCACTCGATAAGTTTTCCTGCCATGGGAACGACCTCCCGGTCCGGAGATGATATACTGCTCACGAGCATTATAACATTGAATTTTGTACAACCTGAAGAGTGAAAGCGGAGAACGCGGGAAAAAATCCTCTTCCGGGGCAGTTTCAGCGGGGTGAAGAGCCTGGCGGGGCAAGAAATAATGTAATATTTAAAATTATTGTTATCTGCTAAAAAATGATATAATAAAGCAAGGGTGCGGAAAGAACCCAATGACGCCCGGCCGAGGCACGGCCCCTCGGCACCTTTCCGGAGTCGGTCCGGAAGCCGCCGCATCCTCCGGCCGAAAAGAAAAGCGTAAAAACGGCAATACCCCATCTCGCAACGCCGCTCTGGACCGAAATACCTGCGGCATCGTGAAATTCGCACCCTACAGCCCCGAAGAAGGAAGGACGACCACGACCGACAACAAAAAAGAGCAGGAACGGGCGGAACTGCACCGGACGATATGGAACATCGCCAACGACCTTCAGGGCAGCGTGGACGGGTGGGACTTCAAGCAGTATGTCCCCGGCATGCTGTTTTACCGGTACATATCGGAAAACCTCACGAACTACATAAACCGCGGCGAACAGGAAGCCGGGAACCCGGTCTTCGACTATACGAAGCTCTCCGACAACGAAGCGGAAGAGGCCCGGGCGGATATTGTCCAGACCAGGGGCTTCTTCATCCTGCCGAGCGGCCTGTTCCGGAACGTACGAAAAAAGGCGGCGGCGGACGAAAACCTCAACGAGACCCTGGAAAAAGTTTTCCGAAGCATCGAGACTTCCGCGCAGGGCGCCCCCAGCGAGGAGAACTTCAGGGGCCTGTTCGACGACATCGACGTGAACAGCAACAAGCTCGGGCCGACGGTCGCAAAGAGAAACGAAAAGCTCATCAAGCTCCTGAACGGCGTGGGCGACATGAAGCTCGGCGACTACAGAGACAACACCATTGACGCCTTCGGCGACGCCTACGAGTTCCTGATGGGCATGTACGCCTCAAACGCAGGCAAGAGCGGCGGCGAGTATTACGCCCCCCAGGAGGTCAGCGAACTCCTCACCCGCATCACCCTCACGGGGAAAACCGAAGTGAACAAGGTGTACGACCCGGCCTGCGGCTCCGGTTCCCTTCTGCTGAAATTCGCGAAAATCCTCGGCAAAGAAAACGTCCGCCTCGGCTTCTTCGGCCAGGAGATCAACATCACCACCTACAACCTCTGCCGCATCAACATGTTCCTCCATGACATCGACTGCGACAAGTTCGACATCGGGCACGGCGACACGCTGACCGATCCGCTCCACTGGGACGATGAACCCTTCGAGGCCATCGTCTCCAATCCTCCCTACTCCATCAAGTGGGACGGAGACGCCAACCCCCTTCTGACCAACGACCCCAGATTTTCGCCCGCGGGGGTGCTCGCCCCCAAGTCGAAGGCGGACCTCGCCTTCATCATGCACAGCCTTGCCTGGCTTGCCGCCAGCGGCACGGCGGCCATCGTCTGCTTTCCGGGCGTCATGTACCGGGGCGGCGCGGAGCAGAAGATCCGCAAGTACCTCATCGACAACAACTACATCGACTGCGTGATCCAGCTTTCCGACAACCTGTTTTTCGGCACGAGCATCGCCACCTGCATCATGGTGCTGAAAAAGTCCAAGACCGAAAACAGCACCCTGTTCATCGACGCCTCGAAGGAGTGCGTCAAGGTCACCAACAGCAACAAGCTGACGAAGGACAACATAGCCGCCATTCTCGCCGCATACACCGAACGGTCGGATGCCGACCATTTCGCGAAGCTCGTTCCGAATTCCCGCATCGCGGACCAGGACTACAACCTGTCCGTGTCCACCTACGTGGATCATCGGGACACCCGGGAAGCCCTCGACATCACCGCCCTCAATGCAGAGATCGAGGAGATCGTGGCCCGGGAGCAGGTGCTGCGGGAGGAGATCGCACGAATCATCGCGGAGATCGAGGTGGGAACATGAACAGGGATTTTCAGTTTCTCGTATATCGTTCTGCGAACGAGGATGTCTCCGTAAGCGCGCTCATACAGGATGAGACTGTCTGGCTGACTCAAAAGGGAATGGCGGCGTTGTTCGGTGTAAATATTCCCGCTGTGTCAAAGCATTTACAAAACATTTACGAAGAGGGCGAATTAAGCAGAGACGCAACTGTTTCCATTCTGGAAACAGTTCAAACCGAGGGCGAAAGAACAGTCAAGCGAAATGTCGATTTTTATACCCTTGACGCCATCATTTCTGTGGGATACCGTGTGAGCTCTGCGCGCGCGACCCATTTCCGCATCTGGGCTACCGGGGTGGTCAAATTTCGGCTATCCCTGGTGGTCCCTAAATCCGCAGGCAGAGGGAGTGTCGCCGGGCATAAGGTGAATTCGCCCTTCCCCAGGGGCGAAGAGATTATCCCCTGGGGAAGGGCGCCTGAGGTGAGTGAAACCGACATGGATGTCGGTTTCACAAGCAGGCAGCCGGCGAACGCAGGGAGCCGCGGGACTCGCTTCGGCAGTTGTCAAGGACGACAATCTGCACCCCCCCCCGCCCAAACGTTCCCCGGTGACGCTCCCGCTGCTTGAAAAACCTGCGGATTTAGGCCACTGAGCGCAAAGCCGGGCAATCCACGAAGACTATAGGCGTCCTTGCACTGAGGAAAAAGCGTGCGGATATGCTCCTCGATGTCGTACTCCGACAGGTAGGCGTCGATCTCGTACTGGCTGAGAGTGGAGGTGTGGAGGTCCGCTGCCTGCTTCAGATTGCAGAAGCTCTCGAGGAAGGCGGGCTCGCCGCAGATCCAGGCAACCCGGAGCCCTGGGCAGAATATCTTGGAGAAGGTGCCCAGAACCACCATCTGTCCCTTCGTGTCCATGGACTTCAGGGAGGGGGCGTGGTTCCCTCGAACCGGAGTTCGCCGTAGGGGTTGTCCTCCACCACGAGGATGTCCGGTCTCCATGAAGGCCTTCCGCCGTTCGAGGGACCAGGTTTTCCCGGAGGGGTTCTGGAAATCGGGGATCACGTAGATGTCCGTTGATCTCGCTTTTCCCTATTATAGTACAGCCGGAACCAGTCGATTCCCGCCATGTCCGGCTCGGTGACAGGTCGGGAGTCCACCTCTTTCTTTGCGCCGTTGAATCCGCGGCTTGATGGTCCTTTCAGTCTCCGTGAGCGCCCAGAACGTGGAGCAGCGCCAGGAGCACTCCCCCGAGGGCGCAAACCTTGTGGGTCAGCAGCACCTTCCGCCCGGGGAATACCTTCCTGAGCTGCCGTCCGAATAATCCGGTGATCACTGCAAGAGCGACAAGCAAAAAAGCGCCGGCGCCTGTGGCCAAGTAATACTGTCCGAGCATGTTCTTTCCTCCTTACTCATGTCGTGTCGTGTCGTGCTTTCGGTGAGCCTGTGGGGACGGACCGGCGAGGGGACTTATTCTGTGGACGGGGGAAAGCGGGAACGCATCGGCGAGGCCCGGACGGAGCCCCTCGTCCGTTTTCCGGAGCGGGACCGGGAGAAATACCCCTCTCCTCCGGCCTGTCCAGCCTAGACGGAAACCTCCGATGAAATAATTTCCAGGGTGTTGTTGTCGGGGTCTTCCACGTAGACGATCTTCTTTCCCTTGTTGGATCCGCCGGGGATCACATTGACCCCGCCGGGGAAGACCGCGCCCGCTTCCTTGAGGCGGTCCGCCAGGGCGTCGAAATCATCCGCGATGAAACATACGTGGGCGCTTCCGGTATTGTTCGTGGAGGTGTCTATCTTGACTCCCTTTCCGCCCGTGTATTCCACGAGCTCGAAGGATGCGTTGGGCAGAGTGAAGTAGGCGACCTTCAGGCGAGCACCGGGAACGCCGGTGACACCCTCGGAATAGGCCGGGTCCCGCTCCCATATTCCTTCGAGTGTGAGACCGAGGACGTCCCTGTAAAACGCCACGGACCTCTCGATATCCTCCACCGTAAAACTTGGATGATGCAGCGACAGGATCATGCTGTTCCCGCCTTTCGTCTCGTCTTGTTTTCGTACATCCTGGCGTCGGCCGTTCCGATGACCGCCACCAAGTCGTCTCCGTCGCCTGGGCAGGACGCGATGCCGTAATCCAGCACCACCGACGCGACCACCCCTGGAATCTTCAGAGCGGCAGCCCGCTCCTCCATCCGCCGCACAGCGGCGGCGGCTTGGTCGACTGTTACGTCAGGCAGGTAGAGAAGGAACTCGTCCCCACCATACCGTCCTATCATATCACATGTTCTCAGGTTCGCGCTCATGAGGGAGGCCGTTTCTTTGAGCACCTCGTCTCCCGCCACGTGACCGAAGCGGTCGTTGATGCTCTTGAAATCTCCCAGGTCCACCAGCACCACAGCGCCCCTGCCGCCGCTCCGGGCAATCCTGGAACTTTCCTCCTCCAGGCGGCGCATGATGTACCTGCGGTTCCACACTTGGGTAAGGGGGTCGATGAGGGCCTCCCGGCGCCTTTCCGCCATCAGGTTGTTCAGTACCCAGAAGGTGGCGCCGTGTTCTGCCGTGATTTCCAGAATTTCCTTTTCCGAAGAGGAAAATCCTCTCTCGTTGCAGGCGGCGAGGACGGCGAACACCTGGCCGTTGAAGGACATGGGCACCGCAAGGGTCGCCGATCCTTCGTCTCCTTCCCGTTCGACGGACATTCCTGTCCGGAGGGCTTCGCCCGCATCGTCGGAAAGGCAGAGCAGCACGTCGTCTTCGCCGGCCCCTCCGGAATACCCCGCCAGGAGCACCGGATTCTCGCCTTCCTTCTCTCCGGGGACGAAGATTCCCACCGTGGGGAAACCAAGCTCGGATCCCAGGATGCCGACTATCTTCCCCGAGAGTTCACCGTTCGTCCGTTCCGCCGCCATCTCCCTGACCACCCGGTGGAGAAAGCCGAGCTGGCCGGCTTTCCTGTCGAGCTCCGTCCGGGCTTCCAGCTCCTCCAGGTGGAGGGCGACATAGAACCCCACGAGAGCGAGGAGGTCTCTCTCCCGTACTCCGAAGGCGTACTTGGCGGCACTGTCCAGGCAGAGCACTCCCCAGTCCTTGCCTTTGTAGGAGACGGGAACGGCCACAAGAGACCGGGCTTCGTCGGAATGGGGAACATACCAGGGATCCATGGCCAGGTCGCCGGCGATGTAGGGTTTGCCCGTCCTGAAAACATGCCCCACGATGCCCTTCCCCTCCGTGCAGAAGTCGGCCTGGCCCGTCCTTTCCATTTCCCCCAGGGCGTCCAGGGTGGTGTACCGGGGCTCATGGCAGTCCCGGATGCAAAGAAAAAGATTCCTGAAGGTGATAATGGCCGGGAGGGAAGCGAACAGGGCCCTGTGAATTTCGGCGGGCGTGTCGGCCTCTGCGAAGAGGGTGAAGAGGTCCAGAAGCATCCTCTGGTCGGAAGCGAGTTTTTCCAGTTCTGCCTTTTGGGCCTCCAGGGCGGCGGCGCTCTGTCTCAGAAGGTCTTCCGCCCGCTTCATCCCGGAAATATCGGTGATGAGCGCCAGAAGGGATCCGGCGGGAAAGGCGGGGGCCGCTTCCAGGACGGCAAGGGACACATCCCCCCAGAAGGTGAGCCCGTCCGCCCGCAGGAACCTGACCTCGGCCCTGCCGTTCTTCTCAGGGAGGGCCTGCCGGAGTTCCTCCCGTCCCTGGCCCGGGCCGGGTGCGACAAGGTCGAAGATGGTCTTCTGCCGCAGCCGTTCCTGCGACAGGCCCGTCATGGCCTCCCAGGCGGCGTTGCATGAAAGAAAGGCGCCCTCCTCCCCGAGGATGGCGATTCCCGACGAGGCTTTATTGAAGACTGCCCGTAAGGTGGATTCTCGTCTCAGGATTTCCTCCTGCCGCTGTTTTCCGGTGAAAAAGACGCCTCCGAGCACGACAAGGAGAACAAGAGCCCCCACAAGCAGGTTTCTCTGGGTTCTCAGGTCCCTGAGGGCCGCGTCCACCTCGTCTCCGGGAGACGCCGAAACGACGGAAAGACGCTTCCCCCCCATCCGGAGGGTGTTCCAGGCGACAAGCAGCCTTTTCCCGGTTCCCCCGCCGGGAAGATCCAGGCTGCTCTTTCCCGACACGGCCCCGGAAACAATCCTGCGGATACTCTCCAGTTCAGGGGAGTCCTCCCTGAAGATCCCTTCTTCCTGTCCGTTCGATGAGGAACCGCCGAACCACACCAGGGAACCATCCTCGGAAAGCACCAGGGAGATGGCGTTCCTGCCCGTGGCCAGAGGAAGAACATACCGGGAAAGAAGGGGGGAGAGGTCCACCACCGTGAAGAGCACTCCCCGGAGGGTCCCCTGGGATAGAAGTCCGTCTGAAAAAAGGGCCATCTGCCACCTGGAGGTCGCCTTCACGGTTCCCGACAGCGCTCCTGCCTCCTCCGGCGAAAGAGGACCGGGCCCGAGGCGGGAAGCAGTCTCCTCGGCAAAGGCCCGGCCTTCATTTCCGGCCGGTGTGGAGCGGAAGGCCGGGACAGGGGTGCGGTCCTCTCCGGGGTCGGCGGGAAGGAAATAAAATCCGAGCACTTCCGGCATGTTGTACACCATGGGCTGAAGGTATTTCTGAGCTTCGGCCGGGGACAGGTCCCCGCTGAGGAGACCGGGAAACACGTGGTTCAGAAGGAAACGGGCGGAGACGTCGACGGAGGAAAAACGGTCCTCGGCAGCAAGGCGGGCAAGGGTCGCCAAGAGAAACTGGCGGTCGTTGATGGCTTCTTCCTGCCGGGCGACCGCCCGGGCGTCAAGGTAAAACAGCACAGCCACGATGCCGGCAGCCGCAAGGAGCACTATTAAGACGGCCCGCCGAAAAGGATCAAAACGTTCCTTCCTCAAAGGAAGGGAGAATTGGCTGCGTGTTCGCCTCAAGGCCCTGTTCTCCTGATTCTTTCGGATGTATGTAATTGGTACATTATACCAAAGAACGGGTTTTTATTCCATTTTGCATTGTTCCCCTAAATCCGCAAGGTCTTTCAGGCCGAGGGAGCGTCGCCGGGCATAAGGTGAATTCGCCCCGCCAGGGGCGAGAAACCGACATGGATGTCGGTTTCTCAGGCAGGCAACCGGCGAACGCAGGGAGCCGCGGGACTCGCTTGGGCAGTTGTCAAGGACGACAATCCGCACCCCCCGCCCAAGCGAGTTCCGGTGACACTCCCCGCGGAGGTGCGGATTCAGGTTCTCTCCTCCCTCTTTTCTTTTTCTCCGGAAAATGATAACATTTTGTTATCACGTTCAGTGCGGAGGTTGCCATGGAAACCCTGGGGAAACTCGCGGTCCTCGCGGAAGGAGCGAAATACGACGTATCGTGCTCGTCCAGCGGAAGCGCCGGACGGCGGGGCAGCCTGGGCAGCACCTCCCTCGGCGGAATCTGCCACAGCTGGTCCGACGACGGGCGGTGCATCTCCCTGCTCAAGGTCCTGTTTTCCAACGACTGCGTTTTCGACTGCGCCTACTGCGTGAACAGGCGGAGCGCGGACATTCCGAGGGCAACCTTCACTCCCAGGGAACTCGCCGATCTGACCATCCGGATGTACCGGAGAAACTACATCGAGGGACTCTTCCTCAGTTCGGCCGTCGTCGGGTCACCGGACGACACCATGGTTCAGCTCGTCCGGACAGCAAAAATCCTCAGGGAGGAACACCGGTTCGGAGGCTACATCCACGCCAAGGCCATCCCCGGCGCCTCCCCGTCCCTTCTCGGCACCCTCGGCCTCCTGGCCGACAGGATGAGCGTGAACATCGAGCTCCCCTCGGAACAAAGCCTCCTGGCCCTGGCCCCCCAGAAGAACCGGGACTCCATCCTCCGGCCCATGGCCTTCATCGGCGGAACCATCGAAGAGCGGAAGAAATGGAAACGCACAGGCCGGCCGACCCCTGCCTTCGTTCCCGCCGGGCAGAGCACCCAGCTCATGGTTGGGGCCTCCCCCGAGAACGATTTCACCATCCTTCGCCTGTCCGAAGGACTCTACCGGAGCTTCGGGCTCAGACGGGTCTACTACTCCGCCTATATCCCCGTGGCGGATAACCCGCTCCTTCCCGCACCCGCCGCGAAACCTCCCCTGCTGAGGGAGCACCGCCTCTACCAGGCGGACTGGCTGCTCCGGTTCTACGGTTTCCGGGCCGAAGAAGTTCTGAGCCCGCAGCAGCCCAACCTCGACGAAGCCCTCGACCCCAAGACGGGCTGGGCCCTGGCCCGCCCGGATTTCTTCCCGGTGGACGTGAACAGGGCGTCCTACGAAGAAATACTCCGCGTTCCCGGAATCGGCGTCAGGTCCGCAAAGAGAATTCTCACCGCCAGGAGGGGACACCTCCTCGACGGCGACGACCTGGCGAAACTGGGTATAGTGATGAAGCGGGCGCGGTTCTTCATTTCCTGCAAAAACCCGGCATTCCCTGCCTCTCCGCCTGGGGGCGACCTCAGAAGACTGCTCTCCGCTCCTCCCCCGGGGAAGGACAATCTCCGGCAGCTTCGCATGGAGTTCTGACCATGGCCGTCTGGACTTTTGACGGAACCTTCAACGGTTTTCTCTGCCTGATCCACGAATCCGCACGCAAAAAAGAGCGGCCGGAGGGAATTCTCGGGCAGGGCAAAAAACAGCCGCTCCTTTTTGAAACCGTTCAGACGGCAACGGATGAAAACCTGGCGGCCTCCGTGCGCACCGCCCTGGCCGCCAGGTTTTCGCGAAGGGTTCTGGCTGCGGGATACTACGCCTTTCTCAGCGCCATGGCCGGAAGGGAAATGGCGGTCTACCGGTATTTCGCCCTCGCCTGGACCGTCGGACCCCGGACGGCGGGACTCCTGGCGGACGAGAGGGTGAGAACCGTACACGAGGCAGGCCGGACCGTGTCGAGGGAGAGACACCGGTTTCTGGGTCTTCTCCGGTTTACAGAGCTTCGGGGAGTGCTCTACGCGCCCTTCGAACCAGAGGGAGATATCCTTCCTCTGGTGGCCGGCCATTTCGCCCGGAGGCTTGGCGGAGAGCGGTGGATCATCCACGACACGGGGAGAAACAAGGCGGCAGTGTTTGAGAACGGAACCTGGCGGATGACCGCCTTCCGCACAGAGGGCCCCCTGCCTCTCTCCGGAAGGGAACAGGAAATTCGTGACCTCTGGAAAGGCTATTTCTCCTCCACGGCGGTGCAGACCAGGAAAAATGCCGAGCTGCAGCGGCGGTTCATGCCGAAAAAGTACTGGAAATACCTTCCGGAGAAGGAGGACGGCGGCGGAGTCCTGTGACATTTCCACGCTGCCTGAAAAGCCTGCGGATTTAGGGGGAAATTGCAGAACGTGGCGCAATTTCTTCCCAGGGAGTAAAATGTACTTCCAAAGAATGAAACCGAAGACACCCCATTGCAAGGAGGAGAACCACTATGGCGAAAAAATTCATGGACAAGGATTTTCTTCTCGAATCCAAGCCCGCCCAGAAACTCTACCATGAATACGCGGCACCCATGCCCATCTTCGACTACCATTGCCACATCCCCCCCTCGGACATCCTCTCGGACAGACAGTTCAAGAATCTCACGGAAATCTGGCTCGGAGGCGACCACTACAAGTGGAGGGCCATGAGGGCCTGCGGCGTGGACGAACGGTTCATCACGGGAGACGCCCCCGACGAGGAAAAGTTCGCCGCCTGGGCGGGGGTCGTTCCCAAGGTGGTCCGCAACCCCCTCTACCACTGGACCCATCTCGAGCTCCAGAGGGTATTCGGCGTGAACGAACTTCTGAACCCCGACACCGCAGGCGAGATTTACAGGCACTGCACCGCTCTCCTCGGGAAGAAGGAGTACTCCGCCAGGTCCCTCATCAAGAAGTTCAAAGTGGACGCCCTCTGCACCACCGACGATCCCTCCTCGACACTGGAGGAGCACCGGCAGATCCGGGAGAGCGGCTTCGAAACCATCGTCGCACCGGCCTTCCGGCCCGACAGGGCCCTGGAGGGGCACCTTCCCGAAAGGTTCAACCCCTGGCTCGACACGCTGGCGGAACTGGCGGAAGTGAAGATCGACTCCTTCGGACGGTTCATCGAATGCCTCTGGAAACGGCACCAGTTCTTCCACGAGAACGGATGCCGCCTTTCCGACTACGGCATCGAAACCTGCTACTCCTCGGACTGGACGTCGGAGGAGGTGGAAACGGCCTTCGCCATTCTCAGGAGCGGCCGGGCCCTCTCAGGGGAGCCGCTCCTCAGGTTCCGTTCGGCGGTGCTCTACGAACTTCTGTCCATGGACGCCTCCCAGGGGTGGACCCAACAGCTCCACCTGGGAGCGATGAGGAACAACAACTCCCGCATGCTGGCGCGGCTCGGTCCCGACACGGGATACGACGGCATGGGCGACTTCGAACAGGGACGTCCCCTCGCCCGGCTTCTTGACAGACTGGAGAGGACGGGAAAACTCGGGAAAACCATCGTGTACTCCCTGAACCCCAAGGACAACGACATGATCCCTTCCATTCTGGGCTGTTTCCAGGACGGGTCGGTGCCTGGGAAGATGCAGATGGGTTCTGCCTGGTGGTTCACCGACACGAAGGACGGCATGACCAGGCAGATCGAGGCTCTCTCCTCCGTCGGGGTGCTCTCGGGATTCGTGGGAATGCTCACCGATTCCAGAAGCCTTCTTTCCTACCCGAGGCACGAGTACTTCCGAAGGATTCTCTGCAACATCATCGGCGGCGACGTGGAAAGGGGCGAGCTTCCCGAGGATTATGCCCTCTTGGGCGGCATGGTCCGGGACATCTGCTACAACAACGCCAGGGAGTACTTCCAGCTCCATTCCGCCTGACATAACGCATTTTCAGCCGAGGACGCTCTTTGATTGCGTTTTTGGAATAAGCCGACTATAATGTATGTAAAGGCTTCAATTTCAAAAATTAAAGGAGGAGATTGAATGAAACGGTTCCTTTTGGTTCTCGCTGTTATCGCAGTCGCGGTTTCGGCCCTCCCTGCGGCGGCGGCCCCGGAGATGGTGCTCCGCCTCGGCGAAACCCACGTGGCAGACTACCCCACCACCAAGGGCGACATGGAATTCGCCAGGCTGGTGGAAGAGCGCACCGGCGGCAGGATCAAAGTGGAGGTTTACCACAGCAAGCAGCTCGGCGAGGAAAAAGCCGTCATCGAGCAGGTGCAGTTCGGAGCCGTGGACTTCACCAGGGTCAGCATCTCTCCTCTCTCCGCTTTCGCTCCCGCCTTCGACGCTTTGCAGATGCCCTATCTCTACAGGGACGAGGAACACATGTGGAAGGTCCTCAACGGCCCCATCGGCGAGGAATTCCTGAACAGCCTCGAGCCCGCCAACTTCGTGGGACTTGCATGGTATGACTCGGGCGCCCGGAATTTCTACAACTCCAAGAGAGAAATCAAGTCCGTGGCCGACCTGAAGGGACTGAAGATCCGGGTCCAGGAAAGCAAGCTCATGATGGGCCTGGTCTCCGCCCTCGGCGCCGTTCCCACGCCCATGGCCTTCGGCGAGGTGTACAGCGCACTCCAGACCGGTGTCATCGACGGAGCCGAGAACAACTGGCCCAGCTACTTCTCCACGAGCCACTACGAGGTGGCGAAATACTTCACCCTTGACGGCCATACCAGGGTTCCTGAAATCCTGATCGCCAGCAAGATCGCCATGGACAGGCTCTCCAAGGAAGACAGGGAAATCATCAGGAAGGCCGCGAAGGACTCCATGCCCTTCCAGATCAAGCTCTGGAAGGAGTTCGAGAAGGTCTCCGAGGAAAAAGTCACCGCCGCCGGGTCCGTCATCACCCATCTCTCCCCGGAAGCGTTGGCCGAGTTCCAGAAGGCTATGGACCCCCTGTATTCGGAACTCAAGCCCGAACTGCAGGAAGTGGTCAGGAAGATCCGCGAAGTAAAGTAGTGTTTTTTTCAGGGGAAAGTCCTCAGGACTTTCCCTTTTTTTCTTCCGGGGGGGAATGGCCTTGAAACTGCTCACCGGCACCTTCAGATTCATTCATCTCGCCCTCGTGGCCTTCGCAAAACTACTTCTCCCGGCCATGGTGGTTCTCATCTTTTCCAACGTTTTCATGAGATACGCGCTGAACTCAGGCATTCCGTGGTCCGAGGAGGTTTCCCTCGTCATCGTGGTCTGGTTCACCTTCATCTCCCTTGCCCTCGGAGTGAAACACCGTCTTCATATCAGCCTCTGCCTTCTTCCGGAGCGAATTTCCCCCCGGGCGGACTTCGTTCTGGCGAAGCTCACGGACACCGTCACCCTCTTTCTCGGCTTCATCATGATCCGCTATGGATGGATCCTCGTCCGGTTCACGAGCAGGTCCATCCTCCCAGCCACAGAAATGCCGGCCTCGGTGATGTACTTTCCCCTGGTGCTCTCGGGCATCCTGGTGTTCTACGAGGGTTTCATGAACCTGCTCGGCCTCGACAAGGGAGATACCGACACGGACGAAAAACTCTCGGGAGAGAGGTGCTCCTCCGATGCCTGATACGACGATCGCCTCTTGGCTGCTCCTCGGCTCTTTCGGAGTGTTCCTGGTCCTCAAGGTGCCCATCACCTTTTCCCTGGCGGTTTCATCCATCATCACCGCCATGTACCTGAAGATTCCCCTCATGGCCGTTATGCAGCAGATGGTCCAAGGGGTGAACTCCTTTTCGCTCCTCGCCATACCGTTCTTCATCATCGCCGGAGAAATGATGGGCGAGGGGGGAATTTCCCGGCGGCTCATCGCCTTCTCCAACATCCTTGTGGGGAGGATCCGGGGAGGCCTCGCCCAGGTGAACGTGCTGGCGAGCATGTTCTTCGGCGGCATTTCCGGTTCCGCGGTGGCGGACGTTTCCTCCATCGGCACCATCCTCATCCCCATGATGAAGAAGGAAGGGTACGACGCCGACTACTCCGTGGCGGTCACCGTCACCAGTGCCTGCCAGGGCATCATCATTCCCCCGAGCCACAACATGATCATCTATTCCCTCGCGGCGGGGGGCGTTTCCGTCGGGCGCCTCTTCCTCGGCGGTTTCGTCCCGGGAGTCATCCTCGGCATCGCCCTCATGATCATCAGCTACATCATCGCCGTGAAGCGGGGCTACCCCAAGGAAAAACCCTACACCTGGAGGGAGGCACTGCGGATCTCCAGGGAGGCGGTCCTCGGAATATTCACCGCCGTCATCATCATCGGGGGCGTCATCTCCGGGATCTTCACGGCCACGGAGTCGGCGGCGGTGGCCTGCGTCTACGCCTTCTTCGTCACCTTCTTCGTCTACAGGGAAATCCCCCTGTCGCGGATGAACAAAATCCTCTACTCCTCTCTCAAGACCCTGGCCATGGTGATGAGCCTCATCGCAGCGGCGAAGGCCTTCGGGTGGCTCATGTCCTACCTGAAGATCCCGGCCCTCGCCACGAGCGCTCTGCTCTCCATCACCGACAACCCGGTTCTCCTGCTGCTCCTCGTCAACCTGCTCCTCTTGGGGCTGGGCTGCATCATGGACATGGCCCCCCTGATCCTCATCACCACCCCCATTCTCCTCCCCGTGGTGGTGGGAACCCTGGGGATGCACCCCGTCCAGTTCGGCATCATGATGATGCTCAACCTCGGCATCGGGCTCTGCACGCCTCCTGTGGGCTCGGCCCTCTTCGTCGGGTGCGCCGTGGGGGAAATCCCCATCGAAAAGGCCACTCGGGCCATGCTTCCCTTCTATGCGGCCATGGTGACGGTGCTGCTGCTCATTACTTTCGTCCCCCAAGTGGTCCTCTTCGTTCCCGAGCTGGTCATGGGGAAATAGGCAAGGAAACGGAAAATAAACTCAGCCCGGCCTTCCTCCAACGGAAGGGCCGGGCTGAGTTTATAGAAGGATTCGGAACCGGAACTATTTGCCCCTCCGCAGCTCGCCGAGCCGGGAAAGAAGAGCCGACCTGAGATCCGGGGACAGACCGGGGAAAAAGCTGTCCGTCATTTCCTCGAGGCTCCGGCCCCGAAGCTGCCGGTAGTCGGAAAGCTCCAGGGGTCCTCCGGGAAGTTCCTTCACGCCGTCACAGTCATAGAGCTCCGTCATGGCCGCAATGCATTCCGTCAGGACGGGAGGCAGCTCGCCGAATTTCTCGAAATACCCCTCCAGGGTGGGGCGGAGCCTCGTGTTCGACTTGGCCACCGAATTGAGGGCGATGGACCGGAAGGAGTGCTCGAGGGCGGGGTTTCTGAACCGTTCGAGGACGTCATTCCCGTACTGGTGCGCCTCGGGGTCGTCGGAAAAGGCCGGGACGATTTCATCGTGGACCAGGCTCCTCAGCCTTGGAGCGAAACGCTCGTCCTCCACGAAATCCTTCACGTATTCCACGCCGGCGAGCAGGGCCACCGGGACGGAAGCCGTGTGGACCCCGTTGAGCACCCTGACTTTCCTGTCCCGGTAGAAGGAGAGCCTGTCCCCGGTGATCACGGCGTTCAGCCCGGCCTTGTGGAAGGGAAGGATGTCCAGGATGGATTTATCTCCCTGGAGGACGAAGAGATGGAAGAGTTCCCCGGCAGTGACGTTCCTGTCCTCGCGGCCGATCTTCCGGAAGATCTCGGCGGACTCCTTTGCGGGGAATCCCGTGACGATCCGGTCCACCAGGGTGTCGTAGAAGGCGCACTCCTCGAGATACCTGAAGTAGGCGGGGCCGTAGTTCCACAGCCTGCCGTATTTCTCCAGGCAGTCCTTCAGGACGGCACCGTTGTTCTCTATCAGTTCCAGGGGAATGATGGAGAGGGGAGGCAGCCCTGCCCCGGCACGCTTTTCGAGGGCGGCCGCCAGGAGGGAGGGATAATTGTGGGGCGTTTCTTTTTCCTCGAAAAAGATACCCGCTTCCGTGGTGTTGGACGTCACCACCATGAGGTCCGGTGACATGGCGGCCTCGAACATGGCTTTCAGCCCTGCGGAAGTGAAGGGGTTGCAGCCTCCGGCCACCACCCGGACCAGGTCGAGAATTTCCTGGTATTTCCCCTCCTGATACCCCCTGAGGAGGACATGGTACTCCCCGGCGGCCACGATCTCTTCCACGCGGCCCCTGTCGATGGGCTGCACCAGGAAGACTTTATGTTTATCCCCCGTGGCGTCCTCTATTTTCTGCAACATCCAGTCGAAAAACGCCCGGATGAAGTTTCCTTCACCGAACTGAAGTACCGTATAGTTCATGGTTATTCTCCTTTCTTCTCGGTCCTAGAGGGTAACGCCGTCTTTGAAGATGGCGATCTCCCCTGTCCGGTTCTCCTCGTTCCTCGTGAGACGGCCCGAGGCGGTCTCAGCAAGCAGTGAAATCAGCCGGGCGGCGGTCTCCTTCCTGTCGGCCCCGGAGAGCAGGGGGCCGGCGTCGAAATCGATCCATCCCCGCTTCCGGTTGTACAGGGCCGTGTTGGAAGAGATTTTTATGGTGGGAACCACCGTGGAATAGGGGGTTCCGCGCCCCGTGGTGAAGAAGATGACCTGGGCGCCGCTCGCTGCCATGACGGTGGCGGAGATGAGGTCGTTCCCGGGGCCGAAGACCACGGAGACACCCCTCCGGGATGCCTGGGCGCCCATGGGGAGCACATCGGTCACTGGAGCGGTACCGCACTTATTCACCGCCCCGAGGGATTTTTCCTCCAGCGTGGTGATGCCGCCGTCCTTGTTTCCCGGCGACGGGTTTTCGTACACCGGCTGGTTGTGGGCGTCATAGTAGTCCCGAAACCACTTGATGGTGCCGGCGAAGGCCTTGAAGACCTCCCCGTCGGAGATTCGGGAGGCAATAACGTCCTCGGCGCCGAACATTTCGGGAATCTCCGTGGCCAGGACTCTTCCTCCCCAGGCGCAGAGCATGTCCGCCGCCTCTCCCACCAGGGGGTTGGCCGAAAGCCCGGAGAAGCCGTCGCTGCCGCCGCATTTCACCCCGACGGTCACTTCCGAAAGGGGAAACTCCCTTCTCTTCCGGGGAGCCGCCTCCGCCAGCTCGTCGAGGAAACTGTAGAGGTGCAGCCGGTCGTCGTCCACCTCCTGGAGGGAGAAAAAACGGGCTTTTCGCAGGTCTGAAAGCCGCGTCTCCATGAAAACCCTCTGGAGGTTCTCGCAGCCGAGACCCGCCACCACGACGCCCGCGGCGCAGGGGTTCCTCGCGAGACCCTCGAGGACCGCCGCTGTCCTGTCCAGGTCCTCGCCGAGCTGGGAACAGCCGTAGGGGTGGGAGAGCACCCGGACTTTCTCTATCCACGGCGGCGGAGTGTAGCTGTCGGCCAGGAATTTCAGGTATTCGTTGACGCATCCCACGATGGGGATGATCCACAGTTCGTTCCGGATTCCCGGCGCCCCCTGTTCCCTGGCATATCCGGCAAACGTGGGCACCGGGCCCGAAGGTTCCCGGAAAGCGGCCTCCGAAGGGGTCCAGGTCATGCTCCATTCAACCCGGAGAGCGGACTCCACGTTGTGCACGTGGACCTTCTCGCCGGGGACGATATCTCTGGAAGCCCGGCCCATGGGATGTCCGTACTTGATCACCGGTTCACCCCGGGGAATGCCCCGCAGGGCTACCTTGTGCCCCGCGGGAACATCCTCCCGCAGCACCACGCCGGTTCCTGAAAGACTTTGTCCGGACTTTCCCCCTTCCGGAAGCACCGCCACGGTATCCTCCGGCTTCAGCAGGATACAGCGTACGTCGTCTTTCTCCTTTTCTTTCACGGGTAGTCCCTCCCTCGTCATTCCATGGTTAAAAAATGCATCCGTTCATTAAACGTTTTCCCCAACATAGCGGAGAAAATGAAAAAGTCAAGGATGAAAATTCATTCCGCCGGGCATAAAACACTCCTGTGAGCAGTCCCCGTTACCCGGCATTCAAACGGGCCTCGAGATCCCTGAAAAAGGAGAATGCGAGGGGCAGGCAGCTCAGGAAGGTCAATCCGTCGGCGAGGGGCTGGGTGATCTGGACTCCTGTTATCCCTAAAACTCTCGGAAGAACCAGGATCAACGGCAGAAAGAAGATTCCCTGCCTGGCCAGGGAGAGCGCTGTGGCTGTCCAGGACCTGCCGATGGACTGGAATGTCATGGTGCAGACCACTCCCAGCGGCACCAGCGGCATGGCGAGGCACATGGCCCGCAGGGCTCCCGTGCCTATCCGCACCACCTCGACATCGTTCCTGATAAAGAGCCTGATCAGGAACGGAGCCGCCACGAAGCCGGCGGTCCCGGAAATGGCCATCAGGATGACCGTGACTTTCAGGGTGAAAAAAAACGCTTTCCGGACCCTGTCGAAGCGTCCCGCACCGTAGTTGTAACCGGCGACCGGCATGTACCCCTGCCCGATGCCTAGGTTGACCGCGAAAGCGAACATAAAGAGCCTGCCGACGATGGACATGGCCGCCACGGGGGCGTCGCCGTACTGAGCGGCGCTGACGTTGAGGGCAATCGTGGCTGTGGCGGCGAGAGCCTGCCTGCAGAAGGAGGGGAGGCCGTTTTTGAGGATGCTGAGATAGGTCCCGGTGCGTTTTGATATTCCCGCCGCTCCCAGCCGTACGATGGTCTTGCCCCGGAGAAACCATGAGAGCAGGATACAGAAGCTGACGCACTGGCTGAGTGCCGTGGCCACGGCGGCCCCGGCGATGCCCATTTCGAAGCCGAAGATGAACAGCGGATCAAGCAGCAGGTTGAGAAGTCCCCCGGTCGTCAGCCCCACCATGGCGAACCGGGCCTTTCCTTCGGCCCGGAGGATGTTGTTCAGCAGGAAGGACGACGCCATGACCGGCGCCGCATACAGAATATAGCCCGCATAATCTTTTGCGTAGGGCAGGATGGTCTCCGTGGCGCCGAGGAAGCGCATGAGGCCGTCAAGAAAGAGCAGGCCGAAAAAGGAGAGCAGCGTCCCGAAGGAGACCGCCGCTAGAAGACCGCTTGCCGCGATCCTGTCGGCCTCTTCCGTTTTCTGCGCACCCAGCAGCCGGGAGATCTGCGCTCCGGACCCCATGCCGATGGTAAACCCCACAGCCTGGATAATCGCCATCAGGGAAAAGACGATTCCAACAGCGCCCGAAGCGCTGGTGCCGAGCTTCGAGACGAAAAAGGTATCCCCGATGTTGTAAATTGCCGTCACCAGCATGCTGATTATCGTCGGGACGGCCAGAGATACGATGAGGCTGCCGATGGGCATCTGAATCATCCTGAGATACTGGGAGTTTTCTTTGTTCATTCGGCCGGTCTCTTTTTCGCCGCCTTCCTTATGCCCCGTTCCATCGTCACCGGTGAAGTTTCGAAATGTCCATGGCGATGAAGGAAAGGTTGTGGGCATGGTCACAGACTCTCTCCAGGTTGCTGAGAATGTCGATGAAGATAACGCCTCCCTGGGGGGTGCATTCTCCCCTGTTGAGCCGGGTGATGTGGTTTTTCCTCAGGAACTTTTCTTTCCGGTCCACTTCGTCCTCGAGCCGGTCCACTTCCTTCGCCTTGGCCACGTCCTCTTCGTCGAGAGACTCGAGGCTCAGGCGGACCGCATCCTCCACGCTGTCGAACATATCCCGGAACTCCTCCATGGCAAGGGAGGAAAACTCAACACCGTGGTCGATCTTGTACTCGTACAGCTCGATGAGGTTCGTGGCATGATCGCCTATCCTCTCGATGTCCCCCGCACCGTTGATATAGGAGCCGAGCACCGTGGACAGGTCGCTGGAAAGGCCCTTCTGCCAGATTTCCGAGGCGTAGGCGGTGATGGCCCTGTTGATTTCGTTCACGCCCTTCTCCGTCTGGTTCACTTCGTCGATCATCTTCGGGTCGTTTTCCTCGAAGGCCCGGCGCACGTCCCGGAGCATGGACGCCGCCAGGGAGCCCATGTGGAGGATCTCTTTCTTCACCGCGTCCACCGCAGCGGCGGGGGATGCGTCGATGAGCTTCATGTCCAGGTACATGGGCCCGGCCGCCGAGGACTCTCCCCTGTCGGGGACCAGGTGCCGGATGACCCAGACGAGGACGGAGACAAAGGGCAGGAACATTACCGTGTTGGCCACGTTGAATATGGTGTGGGCGTTGGCGAGCTGCCTGCTGATGTCCCCCGAGGTGGAGACGATGACCTGCTTGTAGAGGGGAAGGGCGGCGAGGAAGATGCAGGCGCCGATGACATTGAAAAGTACGTGGGCCGCTGCCGCCTGTTTCGCCGACCGGTTGGCCCCCATGGAGGCGATGACCGCCGTGATGGTGGTTCCTATGTTGTCACCGAGCAGGATCGGGATGGCGGAGTCGAGGGTGAGAAGGCCCTGGGCAGCCATGGCCATGGTGAGACCTATCGTGGCCGAGCTTGCCTGGACCACCATGGTGACCGCCGTTCCGACGAACACGCCGAGCAGCGGGCTGGAGCTGAAGGCCAGGAAAAGATCCTTCCTGTCCCTGAGAAAGACCATGGAGGCTTCCATGGTCTGCATGCCCAGGAAGAGAAGGCCGAAGCCCACCAGGCCGTTACCGATGTATTTCTGCCGCTTGGTCCTCCCGAAGAGGACGAGGAGCACTCCGATACCCAGGATGGGAAGGGAGAAGTCCTTGATCTTGAAGGCCACGATCTGGGCGATCACCGTGGTTCCGATGTTGGCGCCCATGATCACCCCTACTGCCTGCTTCAGGGTCATGAGCCCCGCATGGACGAAACTCACGGTCATGACCGTTGTACCGCTGCTGCTCTGGATGAGCATGGCCACAAGAGCACCGATGAAGACACCCCGGATGGGGGTCTTCGTGAGAGATCCTATGAGCTGCCGCATCCTGTCGCCCGCGATGTACTGGAGCGCCTCGCTCATCTGCTTGATTCCGTACAGGAAAAGCCCCACTCCGCCGATTATCTGAAACGCACTGCCCCACGTCACAACAACATCCCCTGCCCCTTCATCGTTTCGTTTCGTCTACACACCAGGCGAACCGCAGAGCAGGCGGACACTCCCCCCTGCGACGACAGGAGGAAACCGTCTTCTCATTCACCCTTCATCAAGTTTTCCAGCTCGTCGGGGGTTACGATCTCCTCTTCTTCGTCGGGCAGATAGTCCATGTTCCGTTTCGCGATCTCTTCGGCTATGAGCTTCGCTTCCTCGAACTGGATTTTCTCTTCCTCCATGAGGGATCCTCCTTTCCCGCCCTTGTCGGAGCCGGTCAGCACTCTTCTTCCTTCGTCCTGCCGGTTCTCCCGCCGAGGCCCGTACAGACTGACCGGCACGGCGGTAACATTCCCGGCCTTCTTCAGGAAAGCCGTTACCGCCTCAAAGGGAAGCCCCGCTTCGGCCGCTGCCTGGGTCACCTCGTCGCCGGTCTTCAACAGGAAGGCGTCCTCCTTTCGCCGGGAAACACAGGGCTTCCGCGCTTCGAGCCTGTATACCAGCACTTCTCCATCCCGTGCCTCAGTTTCTCCTGCCGCTACCCGAAACTCGGCCAAAGGAACACCTCCTTCTTCTCTTTGCAGTATCTTATCATGTTTTTCCCTCCCCGTTTTGTGGTACCATGAGAAATGAAAAAACCCAGGCCCGTTTCCCCGGGCGGAAGGAGACATCCCCTGGACACTTTTTCATACTATCCGTGGCAGCTCAGGGCCTACCGGGCCATCCGAGGAAAGAACGCCGTGCTCTCCGCCCCTACGGGGTCGGGGAAAACACTCGTTGCCTATCTCTGGGCGGGCATCCTCGACGAGGAAGGATTTCCGGTCTACCCTGAAGGGGGACGGATCATCTTCACCGCCCCGATCAAGGCACTGAGCAACGAACGGTACCTCGACCTCAGGAAGATGGGGTTCGACGTGGGAATCGAGACGGGGGACTTCAAGAAAAATGAAGGAGCCTCCATTATCTGCTGCACCCAGGAGATCTATTCCCTGAAATACGCCTTCGTCCCGGGCCAGAAGCTTATCGTGGACGAATTCCACTATATCTTTGACGATCCCGACCGCGCGCGGGCCTATATCGACGGCATCCGGGACACGAACCCCACCACAGCGGTCCTCGTCATGTCGGCAACCCTCGGGGGGGCCTCCTCCGTGGCAGAGTACCTCGGCGGAGTGACGGGAAGGACGTTCTTCCTGCACGAAAACACCCGGCGGGAGACGGAACTGATCTATACACCCGCCAAGCCTGCAAGGATCGACAGGCTGAAGGATGCCCTGATTTTTCTGTTCTCCCAGAAAGGGGCTGTGGAACTGGCCTTTCAGGCCGCCAGGAGCCGGAAAAAGATTTCGGCCGGACAGAGGGACCGCCTCCAGGAGATCGCGTCCATCCTGGAGGTGCCGAAGATCCAGCCGCCCCTTTTTACGGGGGTGGGCATCTACCACGGGGGGATGCTGCCCAAGGAAAAGCTGCTGGTGGAAAGGGCTTTCAGGGAGCGGATCCTCGACGTGGTGTGCGGCACCAACGCCCTTGCCCTGGGAGTGAATCTCCCGGCAGAAACAGTGGTCTTCGCCCAGCTCGTCCACTACCATTCCGACAGGCCCATCTCGAAGAACGAGTTCTCCCAGATGGCAGGCAGGGCGGGACGGAAGGGGCTCTTCGATCCCGGATACGTGACCTGGCTCCTCAATTCTCCCTTCGAGAGAAGGGGCTTTTCAACGGGGGACATTTTCCGGGAGCTGGTGGATGCCCCGCCTGAACCGGCGTCGGTCTCCCTGCGGCCTTCCTTCGGGCGGCTGCTTCGGAAGCAGGTCCTCCCCGAAGAGGAGGCGGAGTACATCGCGGAGTTCTCCTGGCCGAAAGGAGACCCCTATCTCATGGAGCACATTCTGCGGTCAGGGATGAACAGGATCGACCGGGCGGTGCGAAAGATGGTGGGGGGACACGAGAAGAAGAAGTTCCGGAAACTGCTGGCGGCTCTCTGGTACGACGAAATGGACATCGAGGAGAATCTCGAGATGGCGTATCTCTTCTTTACGGAGACGAGCCCCGGTGCCATCATGGCGGCCCAGATCATCCTTCCCTTCGAGCGGAACTACCTCCAGGCCCTGCTGAAGGTGAAGCGGTACGCGAACCGCCTGCCGAAAGGCTATGCCTTCCGGTCCATGAAGGAGCTGAACGCCGTGGTGGACGACATCGATCCCACCATTTACGGCTTCGAGGAAAAAATAGGGGAAATAGAGGATTCCCTGGGGTGAGCCTCAGGATTCGTCCCGTCCGTAGACGACGCCCTTTCCCATGTCGTCCAGGGACCGCCGGATGAAAAGGTCCGTTCCGAGGGAAAGGTCGATGATGGTAGGCGCCTCCGGCCTCCGTCCCCGGGGATCCACCGAGAGGAAGACCTGGGGGCGGAGCAGGTCTTTGTTCCGCACCCCGGTGACCACGCCCACGCTGTAGTCTGAGAGCTCCACCACAGTGCCCACGGGATAGAGCCCCACCGAGACGAGCAGGGCCCGGACGATGGCCCCGTCAAAGCTGCTTCCGGATGATTCGAGGATCATGGAGACCGCTTCCCTGCTCCTCATGGGGTCCTTGTACACCCGCTTGGCCGTGAGGGCGTCGAAGACATCGGCCACGGCGGCAATCCTGGCGTGGAGGGAGATCCGGTTCTCCCTCAGGCCGTCGGGGTACCCGTCCCCTCCCCAGCGCTCGTGATGGTTCCTCACCACCGAGAGTATCCGCCGGTCACTCACTCCCGACGCCACGGCAGCGACCATCCCGTGGATGGGGTGGGTCTTCATTATGTCGAACTCCTGTGTGGTCAGCCGGCCCGGCTTGTTCAGTATCTCCCGGGGAACTTTCGCCTTTCCCAGATCGTGGAGCAACCCGCCGAAGGTCACGGTTTTCACCAGCTCCTCGTCCCCGGGATGGATGACGGAGGCGAGATATCCCGAGAGAAGGGCCACGTTGAGGGAATGGATGAAGGTGTACTCATCTGAATCCTTTACCTTGCCGAGGCACAGGAGAATCTGCGGGGAAAGCATCACGTCCCGGGCCAGCCTGTCGGCCTCTTTCTCGAGAGTTTCTATTCCCTCCCGGGAAACGCCGTCCTCCGAAATCCTGGAGTATACTTCCTCGACCTGGTCGATGGCCCTCATCGCCAGGCTCGGATCAAGCATGCGGGTCTTCGGCTCGATGGCCCGGAGGGTGGCCTCGAACTCCTCCTCGGTGATGCCGGAAGAAACCTGGACGGGGATGAACTCCTTGTTCCATTGCCGAAGCGTCTTCGTTATGCCGGGCATGGTCTTCAGCATCACCGGAACGTCGCTGCCCCGGGGCAGGAGCAGAGCCCCTTCCTCGGAGATGATGTCCTCGGCGACCTTTCCCCGGTAACGGGCAAGGTCGTCGAGGGGAACATATACCACTTTTTCCTCGGCGGTTTCCCGTGCAGCGCTCCGCGTCGCTTCCGAAGACCGGTAATCCATGTCAGAGCCTTATTTTTTTGAGATTCTTCTGGGCAAGGACGATGGCCGAAATGGTGGCCGCCATGGACCCGAACTTTCTGGAGGCGTCCCCCAGAACCTCCACGGAGCTCTCCATTTCACCGGAACTCCTGTTGACCTTCTCTCCCGCGTCGGCCATAGTCCGCTCCATTCTCTCCATGAAATCCTTGTTTGTGTCGAGGAACCGGGTAAAGGTGGACAGGGAGCGGCGGATCATGTCGAACATGTCGCTGATCCCCCGGATGTCCTCCATGGCCCGCTCCACCGATCCTGAGATCTCCCCCACCTTGGCGCCGATGGACTCGGAGGCGGCCTTGGTCTCGGCGGCGAGCTCCTTGACGTTCTTCGCCACGATGGCGAAACCCCTTCCGTGTTCCCCCGCCCTGGCCGCCTCGATGGAGGCGTTCAGCGCAAGGAGATTGGTCTGCTTGGCGATCCGCTGGATCTCCTTCGACATTTTCTCGATCTCCAAGAAGGATTCGAGGGTGCCCGTGGTGGCGTCCACCGTCCTGGACACGTTCTCGCTCATACCGTCGAGGTCGGTGCCGGAGCGCCGAAGCTCCGTCGACAGGTCGCCGTTCATCCGGTTGATCTCCTCCACCGTCTCCCTGGTCTCCCGGCCGCTCCTGTCAAACTCCGCCTGAAGATCGCCGAGCATGCGGCTGAGCTGGACAAACCGCTCCGATGTCTCCGCTATCTCCTCTTCCACCGAGCGGACGCGGTGTACCAGCACCTCGTCGAGCTGGGCCATGAAGGAGTTCATCAGCGTGTTGGCAAAATAGGCGCTGCCAAGCTTGTGGATCATTTCCGAGTAGTTCCGGTTCATTCCGTCGTCCTCCCGGGAAAGATGCCCTTCAGCGGCCGTAAATTTCGTCGAGAATGTCCACCCCACAGGTGAGATTCTCGAACCACGAAAGGAACTTCTTCACGTTCTGCCGTCCCTTGATGAAGGCTCCGTGCTGGGGGGCGATATGCTCCACGTCGAGGGCGGACACCATTTTGACCCACCGGCGGCAGGCGGCGTTGGACGCCATGTACCTTTTGTGGAACCCCTCCATGTACTTCAGGTGGGAGTCAAGGTCCTCGGCCACCGGGTACCTGCCGCCCTTCGGGAAGATGGCCGTACCGATGTCGCCGCTGAAGAGGATCTTCGACGAAGGATCGTAGAGGGAGAAGCATCCCGTGGAATGGAGGAAATGGGACGGGATGACCAGCAGTTTCTTCCCGTTGGCGAGGGTGAGGGTCTCCCCCTTGTCCGGAATGGGGGCGATACGCTTCACGTCGTAGATTCCGAAATGGGGGAGGAAGCGCACCCAGAGCCCCGAAATGTGGACCGAGGCCTTCTCGGCCATGGAGAGCCAGAGGGTGATCCCCGAGGATACGTCCGGATCCTGGTGGGAATAGAAGATGTGATTGATGTTCCTGAGTTCGAACAGCTCCGCCACGTTGGCGAGAACCCTGGGAAAGACGTGGGCTCCGCCCGGATCGAGAAGGACCACTTCACCTCCGGACGAGATGACGTACTGGTTCGTCTGGACGGCCACCTCCTCTTCCTGCTCCTCCCAGCCGAGCATGATGAACCGGTGATCGCCCTGATCGTACAGGGAAAGGGAACGTATATGCTGCATATAACCCAACTCCTTCCCGAAACAAACCATTGGATTTCATTGTCGGCTGCCATAGCCCCGGGGAGAAGGCGTCACCCGGAACATTCCGCTGTGATTATATCCCGACCTATGCCGAAAACAAAGGGGTATGCCCCGTTTTTCTGAACCGGAGGGTTTCCCCTGGCGGAAGGGGAGGGCTCAGCAGGTATCCCTGGATTTCGTCGCATCCGTTCTGCCGGAGGAAATCGAGCTGTTCCCTCGTCTCCACCCCTTCCGCCACCACGGCCATGTCGAGGGACCGGCCCAGGCCTATCACCGCCCGGGTGATGGCGGCATCGTTCTTGTCGGCCAGGACTCCGTCCACGAAAGATTTGTCGATCTTCAGCACGTCGATGGGCAGCCGTTTGAGGTAGTTAAGGGAGGAGTAGCCCGTGCCGAAGTCGTCTATGTAGACCGTCATCCCCAGGTCCTTGAACCGAGAGAGGATAGCCACCGAGTCCACCGAGTCCACCAGGTCCTCCATGACCCCCGACTCGGTGATCTCGATGCCGATCCGGGAGGGAGGCACGGAAAACTCCTCCATGGTCGCTTTCAGAACGGAGACAAGCCCGTCCTGGTGGAGCTGCCGGGCCGAGAAGTTCACCGCCACTTCGCGAGGAGGATATCCCTCGTCCGTCCACCGGGAAACCTGGCGGCAGACTTCCCGGAAGACCCACTCTCCCAGGGGCAGGATCAGCCCCGTCTCCTCGGCGAGGGGGATGAATTCCCAGGGCGGGATCACCCGGTCCGGGGCATGCCAGCGGAGCAGGGCTTCCATACCGGACACCCGGTCCTCCCGGAGATCGTATTTCGGCTGGTAAACAAGACGGAATTCGCTTCTTTCAAGGCCCCGCCGCATGGAGTTCTCCAGCAGAAGTATGGACGAGGCCTGCTCTCCAAGCTCGTCGGTGAAAAACCGGTAATTGCTTATGCCGAACTCCTTGGCCTTGTGCATGGCAATGTCGGCTTTTTTGAGCAGGGCCTCCGCCGTCCTGCCGTCATCGGGAAAGACGGCAATGCCGAGGGAGACGCTGAGAAAGAGGCTGTTTCCCGCCGCATCCACGGGATCGTTCAGCAGGGAGAGGATTTTCTCCGCTCCGGAGGCAATCTCCTCCACCGAGCGGGCATCGGGGATGAGAATGTGAAAGTCGTCGCCGCCGATCCGGGACGCCCTCTCCCTTCCGCCGAGGTGACGGGACAGCCTGGCGCCCACCTGCTGCAGTACGCCGTCTCCAGCGAAATGGCCGAGGGAATCGTTGATGTTCTTGAAGCGGTTGATGTCCAGCACAAGGAGGGCAAGGCGCCTCCCGTCGCGGCCCTGCCGCTTAAGCTCAGCTTCCAGGCGGGAGTAGAACAGGGTCCTGCTCGCAAGGCCGGTAAGCTGGTCGAAGTTTGACCGGAGCTCAATCTGGGCATCCTTGAAGTGAACCTCAGACAAGTCGTTGAAGACGGAAATGTAGTCGGTGACGGCTCCGTTTTCATCATAAACGGCAGAGCAGCAAAGCCACTCGGGGTAGACTTCGCCGTTCTTCCTCCGGTTCCAGATCTCTCCCTCCCATCTTCCCTCGTTGATCAGCGTTCTCCAGAAGCTCTCGTAGAACTCCGGCGGATGGCGGTCCGACTTGAGTATCCGGGGATTTCGTCCCGCCGCCTCGTCGGCGCTGTACCCAGTAATGGAGGAAAAAGCCGGGTTCACCATGCGTATGATGCCCCTGGGATCGGTAACCACGATTCCTTCCACCGTGCTGGAAAACACGGTGGAAATGATCTGCAGGGCGCGCCGCACTCTGTCCGTCCCTTCGTCGCAGCCGAAGAGCTCCCCGACCCTCCCGGCGAAATCATCTCCCTTCAGGGGAACCGTTCCCTCTTTTTTCTTCATTTCCCGTCCTCCCCCTCCCTGTCAAGGATCAGGGACGCCACCGCATCGGCGGCGCCGGGAAAAGCGATGGAATAAGCAGCCTTTTCCATGGCGGCGAGCATGGACCGGTCGGCGAAAAAGCGGTCGACAAACCGCTCCACGTCAGCGGCCGTCCTGGCGAGAACGCCCGCCCCCTTCTCCTGGATGTAGGCGGAATTAATGGTTTCCTGTTTCGGGATGGGATTGACGAGGATCATGGGCACTCCGGCACAGAGGGCCTCGCTCACCGTCAGGCCGCCGGGCTTGGTGATCAGCACCGATGCTCGGACCATGAGCGCTTCCAGGTTGTCCACGAAGTCCCGGACCTTCAGCGTGAGGCTCCCTCCGACGGTGACGTTCTCCAGGTCCGCAAGGAGGTCCTTGTTCCGCCCCGTGACCACGGTCACGTCAATGGGATGGCCGGACCTCGAAAGGGCCGCCAGGATGTCGAGGGCGAGAATGTTCGGGATGCTGCTGGCGATGAAGAGGAACGAAAGGCGTTTCTTCGAGAAGTTCCGTTCCTTCCGTTTCAGGGAGGCGAATTTCCTGGAGACAGGAATCCCCGTCACGGAGATCTTTTCCCTGGGGACGCCGAGAGCCAGGAGTCCCCGGAGAACCCGGTCGCCCGAGATAAAGTACCGGTCCACGTGATCCTTCACCCACATCCGCCGGAGACCGAAATCGGTGATCACCGTATACAATTCACCGCTGTACATCCCCGCCGCCTTCATGCGGGAGAGGACGTTCAGGGGAAAATAATGGGTGCAGATGCATTTGCGGGGTTCATTCTCGGAGATATAGCGCATGAATTTCTTCACGTTCTCGGTGGAGATCTTTTCGAAAAGCCTGAGGGCCGCGCTCTCCTCCCGGTTTTTGTCCGTGAGGTCGTACATGATGCGGCAGGCAAGATGGGAGTGTTCGCTTACAAAGGCGTAGACGTCGCTGTAGGACCACTTGAAGAGGTCGCTGGAGAAGTCGAGAAGGTCCATGACCACGTTGGGCACCCCCCGGTGGTCAAGGGACTCCCGGATGGCTCTCGCCGCCATCCTGTGGCCGTTTCCGGCACTGACATAAATGATGTGAACGGGTCGCACGGAGTTTCCCCCCTGGGATTTCCGGAAGCATCCGGGCGGGCGGATCTCGGAAGTCGTCCGCCCGGAAAAGGCATCCTTGTAATGAGCTTCCCTTCATTGTACCCCATGAAGGGCAAAGAAGGAACTGTCAGGCATCCTCCATGGGCAGGACGATGCCCCCCTGGGGGATCACGTAGGACGTAAAGTTCTCGCCGTACTTCTCCGCCAGGGAGGGCAGGATGTCCGCCAGGGACTCCGCTTTCTCGCAGAACATGAGTTCGCTGTCTTCCCTGCCGGACCTGGAGTACAGCAGGATGACGCATTCCTTCGCCAGCTTGGCCAAGTAGTACAGCTTATGGGCGCCGAACCGGAAATCCGCCTCGAAGGCCGCGATCGCCCCGTCGATGCCCAGGCGTCGCTTCGCCCACTCCTCAAAGACCTTGTGGCCGTACCCTTCGGCCAGCTCGGCGAAAAAGACCAGGGTCCCCCCGGGACGGACCGCCCGTGAGGCCATGTAGAGGGCCTTGTGGGCCTGGTACATGTTTATGTCCTTGGGAAAGCCCCCCGCGGAGAGGAACACCACGTCCGCCTTCTTCGAAATGGGGGCGAAGTTGAACTTCCGGAAGGTGGCGATGCCCTCCCGCCAGGCGTCGTACCAGTGCCCCCCCACCACCCGGACAATATGCTTCGAGCTGTCGGAGACACAGTTGAGGATGAAATGGAGCGGACAGAAATCCCGCACCGCCTCCACCGTCTCTTCGCTGAGGACGTTGCCGTCCACCACGCCGATGCCCACCCCCGGGGCTGTCATCATACGGTGGTTCGTCATGACGGTTTCCCGGCCCGCCACTCCGGGCAGGATGCTTTTCCGCCCTCCCGCGAACCCGGC
>NZ_JAESIH010000057.1 GCF_016756745.1 Aminivibrio sp. | reverse complement strand
GAGGCCGTGGTCATGGCCGGAGGATCTTGCCCTTGTTTGTCATCCTGAGGGTTGTACTACCACCCGAAGGATCTGGTTTTTGCTCCTGAAGGGCCTTAAAATCGAGGTCCATTCGGCCATGAACCCGGCCTCAGGACGACAAGGCGAGGTCCATTCGGCCATGAACCCGGCCTCAGGACGACAAGGCGAGGTCCATTCGGCCATGAACCCGGCCTCAGGACGACAAGGCGAGGCCCTCCCCTCGCTATGCTCGGGATGCTGCGCGATCGGGCGTGGAGCCGCCCTCAGGACGACAGGCAAGGGCAAACCCGAGATCCTCCCCCTTTGGGAATGCTCCACGATCGCTTCGCTCAGTACGACATCGCTTTGTTTTCCTTGGCCAAAACTTGCTCTCAGGCTGAAATCAATTGTATGTTCGCCCCCGGATCGCCCTTCTACTTCTTCCTCAAAACTCCTTAAATAAACAAACTGTACAGCAATAATATCCGCCACATTTCTGACGTATCACGTTGTATAATCCCGATTCTTACGTTATCATCATTGCATTGAAACTATCCAACAACGCTGGGCGGTAGATCAAATGACCAAAACGCCACGACTGGGAGATCTTCTTGTTGAATCGGGAAGCATTACGTCGGAACAGCTCGCTCAGGCCCTTGCCGAACAGAAAACCACCGGTCTGCGGCTAGGTGAGACGCTGGTCAAGAACGGTTCCCTCACCGAGGGGAAACTCCTCGACGCGCTGAGCGCCCTCCTCAAGCTCCAGGTATACTCCCTCTCCCGGTACCGCCCCATGCCCGAAGCTCTTCGGATGGTTCCGGAACACGTGGCCCGGCGCCTCCACGCCATACCCCTTTCAGTGGAAGACGGGAACACCCTCCTGGTTGCCATGTCCGACCCGCTGGACATCATAGCCCAGGATGAAATCCGCATGATCACGGGCATGGAAATTAAAGTCGGCATCGCCTCGCCGTCGGAGATCGACCGGAACCTCGAACGGCTCTACAGCATCCAGGAATCCATGGAAGACGCCAGCCTCGAACTCATGGACACCGCCGCAAGCGATCTCGACCTCACCCAGGCAATGGGCGAGGCCAATCCCGACGACGCCCCGGTCATCCAGCTGGTGAACCAGGTCATCGAGCAGGCGGTAAGGGAAGGCGCCTCCGACATCCACATCGAGCCCTTCGAAAAGAACACCCGGGTGCGGTACCGCATCGACGGCCAGCTCTTCAACGCCTTTGACTTCCCCAAGCACCTGCACCCGGCCGTGTCCTCCCGAATGAAAATAATGTCCGCCATGGACATCTCCGAAAAACGTCGCCCCCAGGACGGCCGGATTCTCATAAAAGTCCTCGGCCGCAGGGTTGACCTCCGGGTCTCCTCCCTGCCCACCATCTACGGGGAGAAGATCGTCATCCGTATCCTCGACCAGGGCAACGCCATGGTCGGCCTCACCAAGCTCGGTCTCGACGCGGACGACAAGCTCCTCGTCGACGGGATCTGCAACGCCCCCTACGGCATCGTCCTCGTCACCGGACCCACGGGAAGCGGAAAGTCCACCACCCTCTACTCCGTCCTCGAACAGGTCAACAGGCCGGAAGTCAACGTGGTCACCGTGGAGGACCCGGTCGAATACACCATCTTCGGCATCGGCCAGGTCCAGGTCAACGAACGAGCGGGCCTCACCTTCAACAACACCCTCCGGTCCATCCTCCGGCAGGACCCGGACAAGATAATGGTGGGAGAAATCCGGGACGGAGAAACGGCCCAGCTCGCCATCCGGGCCGCCCTCACCGGGCACCTTGTCCTCTCCACCCTCCACACCAACGACGCCCCCAGCGCAGCCATACGGCTCATCGACATGGGCATCCAGCCCTTCCTCGTGTCGTCCTCGCTGCTCACGGTCATAGCGCAGAGACTCGTCCGGAATTTGTGTTCCGCCTGCAAGGAGGAATACGAACTGCCCGAAAAAGTGGCCGAA
>NZ_JAESIH010000056.1:9234-15368 GCF_016756745.1 Aminivibrio sp. | reverse complement strand
TCAATTGCACGCATGGCTTTTCCCTGGTGTCCGGGAGGAAGTTTTCTCAAAAATTCTTCTACCGGTCTTTTACCGTTCTCATTTACGTAGAAGAGTACTCTCCATCGCATTGAGAAAACCCCTTTCTTTCACTTAGGGCTAATCATATCATATAAGACATTAATTGCAATGAAATTCATTGATTCAGGGAAAGTGAGGAGGGGCCTCGTTTTTTTATCGTCCTGAGCAATTCGATCGCGATCACGCAGCATCCAAGCGAAGCGGAGGGAGCATCCCCGGAGGGGAAGGACCTGGCGTTACCTTTGCCCTGTCATCCTGACGGCGTGCTTTTCGCCGGAAGGATCTCGGCTTTGAATCTGGACTGCATTAGGGGCGAGATCCTCCCCTCGCTATGCTCGGGATGCTGCGCGATCACTTCGTTCAAGATGACAACCCTCTGTCGTCCCGAACCACCGCAGGGATCGCGTAGCATCCCCGGCCACAGAGACCGCCTCAGGATGACAATCCGCTGTCGCCCTGAGGCCCGTTCCCCGGTTTTTTGTCGTCCTGAGACCGGCGTTTTGGGCTTTTGTCATCCTGAGGGCTGTTTTTTCGCCCGATCGCGTCCCCGGAGGGGAAGGATCTCGGTTCTGACTCTACAGTTGTTCGGAATGGCAGACCGAAAGCGAGATCCTTCGCTGCGCTCAGGATGACACCCTCCGTCCTCCCGAGGACTTGTTTTTTTGTCGTCCTGAGCAACGCGAAGGACCTCGATTTTGACTTTGGGCTGCCCCAAGACCGAGATCCCTGGCCCATGCCCCCGGCCTCAGGATGACACCATCCGTCCCGAGCAAGCGGATTCCTTCCCCCCTACTTCAGCCACTTCACCAGTTTCTGCATCCAGCCGGATTTCATTTTTTCCATCATCCAGTCCTCGGCAATCATCTTGTTGATCATGGACACCGACGGGAAAGCGTGCTGCATCATCATGACGTGGTACATCCGCTTTTTGTACTGGATGGCCATGGTCCATTCGTGGATGAGTTCGCTGGCGGCCTCGCCGACGATGGAGGCGCCGTGGATCCTGCCCCGGCCGTCGGTGATGATCTTGATGAACCCTTCGGGGTGTCCGTCCGCCACGGTGCGGCCGTAGGCCCGGAAATCCTTCTTCATGACCTGTATGTTCAGCCCCCTGGCGCGGGCTTCCTTCTCCGTCAAACCCACCTGGGCGATTTCGGGCTCGGTGAACACCGACCAGGGCACCACGTACCGCTCCCGCTTCAGCATGGACAGGGAGAAAGGCGACATCGCGTGCATGAGGGCCAGCATTCCCTGGTGCATGGCGGCGTGGGAAAGGAGGCTCTGGCCGTTGCAGTCGCCCACGGCGTAGATGTGGGACCTGTTCGTCCGCATGTGGCTGTCCACGGTGATGCCCTTCTTCGTGAACTCGATCCCCGCCCGTTCCAGGCGCAGGGGCTCGAGCACGGGCTTCCGGCCGGCGGCCACGAGAATCCGCTCCGAGGTCAGCGTCCCCTTGTCCGTCACGGTGACGATCTTCCCGTCCACCATGGAGACCCCGGTGATTTTCGCCCCGTTGTACACAGTGATGCCTTCTTTGGCAAAAACGTCCTCCAGCACCCGGGCGGCCTCCTCGTCCCCCACGGGAACGAGATGAGGGTCCATGTGGGCGACGGCCACTTTCGTCCCGAGGCGGGCGAAGGCCTGGGCCATCTCCGAACCTATGGCGCCCCCGCCGATGATGGTCAGGGATTCGGGCATCTTTTCAATCTCGAACATGTTCATGTTCGTCAGGATGTCCGGTACGTCCTTCAATCCCGGAATGGGAGGCACAAAGGGCTCCGTCCCGGTGGCGATGAAGATCTTCTTTGCTGTGTAGCTCTCGCCGTCCACCTGGACGGTCCGGTCATCCACAAATTCGGCACTTCCCTTAACAAGGGTCGCCCGCTCGAAGGCCTTCTGGAATTTCTTGTCGTTGATGCCGTGGATCTTGTCCCGGACCACCTGCATGGGGTCCGAGGCGTTCAGGTGAAGCTCCCCGTCCAAGCCGTATCGTTTCAGATTGCGTGCGGAATGGAGGGCCTCCCCCGCCTTCAGCAGGGCCTTGCTGGGAATGCAGCCGCAGTTCAGGCACTCCCCGCCGACTTTATGCTTCTCTATGGCCAGCACCGAAAGCCCCATGGCCGACCCCATGGCGGAAACAGCCATGCCCGCCGGCCCCATGCCTATCACAATGATGTCGAACTGTTTCACGTTCAAACACCCGCCTTTTTGAGAAAATTTTCATTTAGCCGGAAATATTATACCCCCTGAGTGTATTTTATTCAACATACAAAAACACACTGCCAAGACCGGGCTTCCCTCCACTCCGGGTTTGCTTGGGTTTGCTTGGGTTTGTCGTCCTGAGGGAAGCTTTTAGCCCGAAGGACCTCGATTTTGACTTTGTTTGTCGTCCCGAATGAGCGGAGCATCCCCGAAGGGGGCGAGGGATCTGCCTTTGGTTCGAACGCCCTTAAGACCGCGATTTCCCCGGCTTCGCCGTTCGGAATGACAGACCTAAACCGGCATCCCTCTGCCATGGAGCCGTTCTCGGGATGACCTTCTTCTGGGCCATGGATTAGGATATACTATTGATGGATTTCCCAAGCAAGGGAGGGAGAGTACGATAATGAGGACTGAGACAAAAGAACGAAAGACACTATACAACCTCGTCAGGCAGCTCCCTCAAGAGGATGTGGAAAAAGTGACGAGTAATGCGGCCTTCCTTTGGTATTCACAGGAAAAAGAAGATATGGAAGACCTCCGGGAAATCAGTGAAAGAATTGATGAACCTGCCATACCATGGCAAACCTTGAAAAAAGAACACGAACTTTGATGAAAACCATTTCTGCCGAGAAACAATACTCTCCGGACATGATCTACTTCCTGCGGGAATATACCTGTGAACGATGCCCCACATCAACCGCAATGATAAGCATCTCCCCGTCCCTGATCTCCGCCAGCAAACGGTAATCACCTATCCGGTAGCGCCACAATCCCCGAAGAGGTCCCGTCAGCGTCTTTCCTGAAGCGCGGGGGTCCGCGCAATTTCGGAGATTCCGGTTGATGTAGCTGAAAATCAGGTGCTGTGTCTCCCTATCGAATTTTTTGATCTTCTTCGCAGCCTCCGAGGCAATTTCCACGGAGTAGCAGCTCATAACTCCTCCTCGGAAAAACCGCACTCCTTCACAAGATCCTCAAACGGCACCGTCTTCCGCCTGCTTTTCAGCCAGGCTGTATAGACTTTCAGGTCGTAGGCATCCTCGATCTTCTCAAGCATCGATTCCCGGGCAAACTGGGCAAGGGACATCCTTCGCTCCCTGGCGTATTCCTCCGCCGCCAGGCGTTCCTCCGGGGAAAGCCGTATGGACAGAGTTTTCTCAAGTGTAGCCATGATTTCCCCTCCTCTCTTTGTATTGCATCGTAGCACAAAACCCTGGACAGTCAACAATGAAACCAGTGAAAGAGTTCAAGGGCGAGATCCCTCGGCCATGCCCCCGGCCTCGGGATGACAAACAACATTCTTTCGTCCCGAGCAAGCACCTTTTGTTGTCGTCCCGAGCGAGCGGCAGTTGCTTGTCATCCCGAATGAGCGGAGCGAAGAGGGATCTGCCTTTACCTTTTTGCTTGTCGTCCCGAGCGAGCGAAGTGATCGCGGAACATCCCCGAAGGGGGCGAGGGATCTGCCCTTGGTTCGAACGCCCTCAAGCCCGAGATCCCTCGGCCATGGTTCCGGCCTCAGGATGACAACCCTCTGTCCTCCCGAGGACTTGTTTTTTTGTCGTCCTGAGCAACGGAGCAACGCGAAGGACCTCGATTTTGACTCTGGAGTGCCTCCGATATCCCTCGGCCATGGTACCGACCTCGGGATGACACCCTCAGTCCCGCTCGAATGCAGTTGGTTGTCGTCCCGAGCGAGCGCAGCGACGAGGGACCTCGGGGTTGATTCTGGGCTGTCACAAGAGCGAGATCCCTCCCCTCCGGGGACACGATCGGCCATGGAGCCGCCCTCGGGATGACATTACCCTGTTATCCTGATGGGGGCGAGGCTATTGCGGCAGCATCCCATAGGAGGCAGGGACCTCATCAGGATTCTGGGGCCTTAATAGGTTACTTGCCCTTTTGTAGTTTTGCGTGTTCTTTGAGGAGGGAACGGATCAGCTTTTTCTGTTCTGTTTGAAGCCATCTATCACCGTTTTCAGTGCGGGCTAGTTCCAAAAGAGCTCTGTCGACATCCGATGGTATTGGCTGGTTATGATCGATAGTTGCCAGCATTTTTCGTTTTTCAGCAGATTGATGGCAGTAAAACTCTTCGGCAATCTTTTTCAAATCGAGCTGCGATACCGGTTCAAGAGACAACGAAGAAGGACTATGTTCAGTTTCTTCGCAGGAAGGAGCTTTTATGGCAAATGAGCGGATGCTCTCCGAATTCCACCTGCAATAACGGTCAACTTCCGCTATCAAATAAGGCGAAGTGGCTTCCCGGGCGCCGATTTCAATAAGCAGAACTCGGATCCCGAGGTTTTGTACGGCAAGGACGCCTGGAACCAGATCAGCATCTCCTGAAAGAATGATCGCCTCGCTGATGGACCTGTTTTGAGCAAGCCCGATCAGATCGGCGATAAGTAGCCCGTCTACAGCTTTTTGGTCTCCTCTTATGTTGCGGGAGCCAAGACGAAGCTTAAAATCGTCGAGGCGTTCAATACACTCGTGCTCGTATGATTTTGTTCCGTTTGCTCCGGGGCCGTCGTACCAATAGATTCTCAAAAGATCGCTGCCCGGGCAAAAATTTTCCACTTGGCCGAGCAACTCGCTCCGCATTCTCTGATGGTCAACATGAACAAAACTTCTCGGTTTCTGTTCAAGAAAGAGTGCTTTTGCTGTCTGGACCCAAAAATAACCTGCGTCGACAAAAACGGCCACTCTTTTCACCAGCGGCTCCCCTTTCAAGAAAGAAGGAAGACGGCAAGCCATCTTCCTTCTTGTAGTAGGGGCGCTTTTGGAGCGCCAATTAATTCTGCTTTGCATATTACGCTAATCCCGATAGGTCGTCAAGTATCAGATAACCGCATTGAAACCGGTGAATGATTTCAAGGCGAGATCCTTCGGCCATACTCCCGGAGGGGAAGGATCTCTGGGTTGCCTTTGTCTGTCGTCCTGAGCAAGGCGAAGGACCTCGGGGTTGATTCTTGACTGCCTTAGGGGCGAGATCCTTCACTTCGTTCAGGATGACAACCAAACACCTGTCGTCCCGAACGAACGCAGTGATCGCGAAGCATCCCCGGAGGGGAAGGACCTCGATTTTGCATTTGCTTGTCGTCCCGAACGAACGAAGCAATCGCGGAGCACTCCCGAAGGGGAAGGACCTGGCGTTACCTTTGCCCTGTCATCCTGACGGCGTGCTTTTCGCCGGAAGGATCTCGGCTTTGAATCTGGACTGCCTTAGGGGCGAGATCCTTCACTTCGTTCAGGATGACAACCCTCTGTCCTCCCGAGGACTTGTTTTTTTGTCGTCCTGAGCAACGCGAAGGACCTCGATTTTGCATTTGCTTGTCGTCCCGAGCGAACGAAGTGATTGCGGAGCACTCCCGAAGGGGAAGGATCTCTGGGTTGCCTTTGTCTGTCGTCCTGAGCAAGGCGAAGGACCTCGGTTTTGACTCCGGAGTACCTCAAGCCCGAGATCCTTCGGCCATACCCCCGGCCTCAGGATGACAAACAACACCCTTCCATCCCGAACGAGTGCCTTTTGCTGTCGTCCCGAACGAACGCAGCGATCGCGCAGCATCCCCGGAGGGGAAGGACCTCTGGGTTGCCTTTGTCTGTCGTCCTGAGCAAGGCGAAGGACCTCGGTTTTGACTCCGGAGTACCTCAAGCCCGAGATCCCTCGGCCATGCCCCCGGCCTCGGGATGACACCACCCTGTCGTCCCGAACGAACGCAGCGATCGCGCAGCATCCCCGGAGGGGAAGGATCTCTGGGTTGCCTTTGTCTGTCGTCCTGAGCAAGGCGAAGGACCTCGGTTTTGACTCCGGAGTACCTCAAGCCCGAGATCCCTCGGCCATGCCCCCGGCCTCGGGATGACACCACCCTGTCGTCCCG
>NZ_JAESIH010000056.1:0-9224 GCF_016756745.1 Aminivibrio sp. | reverse complement strand
CTCTGGGTTGCCTTTGTCTGTCGTCCTGAGCAAGGCGAAGGACCTCGGTTTTGACTCCGGAGTACCTCAAGCCCGAGATCCCTCGGCCATGCCCCCGGCCTCGGGATGACACCACCCTGTCGTCCCGAACGAGCGCAGCGAGGAGGGATCTGCCTTTGGTTCGAACGCCCTCAAGTACGAGATCCTTCGGCCCAAATACCGGCCTCAGGATGACAGCCAAAAGCAAATCTCCCCTCGCTACACTCGGGATGCTCCCTCCGCTTCGCTCTGGGTGCTGCGCGATCGCGATCAACTTCGTTCCGGATGAAAGAAACAGCGCTCCCCTCCCACCCGTCCAGGCCGCCTCCCTCACAAAAAAAGTGAGGGGCCTGTTTCTCCCCTCACTTCGTCCTTCTTCTCTATTGAATCAGCGGTGCAAGGCGCTTTCTCAGAAGCCGCAGCCTGGCGCTCACCGCCTGTTGTGTTATGCCGAACCTCTCGGCAGCCTCTTCCTGGTTGAATCCTTCTGCCAGCAAAAAAACAAGCTCCCTGTCCTCCCCGGCGAGACTCTCCTCAACCGCCCGGTCCGGAAATGAGGGTTCCACAAAGACTGAAGGTTCCTCCGGTGTTCCTTCCATATCCTCCAGGGGAACGTACTGCTGCCGCCATTCCCTCCGGGCGACGGCCCTCACCCTTGCCGGAAGCCGGTTCTTCAGAAAAAGAGGCAGCCGTTCCGGATCCCCGCACCTCGGGATCAGTTCCAGCAGGGCAAGATACCCTTCCTGCACCAGGTCGTCGAAAAGCGCCCCCCTGCCGGCGTATCGTCTCGCCGTGGCCATTACCAGCGGGCGGAAGCGCACAGTTTCCGCCTCCATGTCATATTTCGAAAACTCCATTCATCCCTCCGTCACGCTACCGCCAAATGCATGAAATTCCGTCGGCCATAGGGAATGACCTGTGTGAAACCCGCCCGCCGGGCAAAGACCTCCACCGCCGATTGCTCGTTGAACGGAACAAGGACATCCGCCGCCCGTCCCTCCATGTGAAGACTCCGCGCCGCCCCCTTCACCCGCTTGTTATGGGGCGGGCACCTATATCCGCTGCTGATGACCACCGGTTTTCCCCACTGGTCCCTCATGGCCTCGAGCAGCTCCACCAGGAGAGGACAGAGCCTCACGCAGTGGCAGCAGGGGCATTCGAATTCCCGGAGGCGGAAATGCTCCGCCACGGGAAGGTCATTCAGCCGGGTTGATTTTTCTGCCATACATTCACCACCTTTATTGAAAAACGGCTTCGTGTTGGGGCTGTCGTCCTGACGGCAGCGCCCTGGGTTTTGTCGTCCTGAGGGCGGCTTCTCCGCCCGATCGCGCAGCATCCCCGAAGGGGAAGGACCTCGGTGTTGCTCTTGCCCTGTCGTCCTGAACGAAGGGAAGGACCTCGGGGTTGACTCTGCACTACCTCAAGTACCAGATCCTTCGGCCAAGAAGGCCGGCCTCAGGATGACAAACAAAAGAGGGTCCTTCCCCTCGCTTTTGCCCTTGCCCTGTCGTCCTGAGGGCGGCTTCACCGCCCGAAGGACCTCGGGTTTGACTTTGCACTGCCTCAAGTACCAGATCCTTCGGCCAAGAAGGCCGTCCTCAGGATGACAAACAAAAGAGGGTCCTTCCCTCGGTTTTGCCCTTGCCCTGTCGTCCTGAACGAAGTGATCGCGAAGCATCCCGAGCACAGCGAGGGAAGGACCTCAGGGTTGACTCTGGACTGCCTTAAGTACCAGATCCTTCGGCCAAGAAGGCCGGCCTCAGGATGACAAAATAAGCGAATCCCCCCTCGGGTTTGCCCTTGCCTGTCGTCCTGAGCAAAGCGTTCGCGCAGCATCCCCGAAGGGGTAGAATCCCGATTTGGTCTTTAAGGCCTTTAAACCAGGTCCTTCCCTCGGTTTTGCCCTTGCCCTGTCGTCCTGAGCAACGCAATTCCCGGCACCAAGCCTTTACCCCTTCGCCAGTATGGCGGCATGCAAGTCTCGGATGGCCAGGGAAAGCTCCTCCAGGCGCTTCTCCATGCGCACCAGCAGAAAGGCCGCCACCGCCACGGAGAACCCGTTCTGTACCACCGTGGACATAAAATCCTCCATTGTTCGGCTCCCTCCTTTACCTCAGGAAACAAAGGGGAGAGGACTCCCCCTCCCCTGCATCACTACCGGCTACAGAATCTCCGTCACCGTGCGGTCCACAAGCTCCGCCCCGGCGATGGACACCAGCGCCTGATCGAAAATATCGTTGTCGATCACCGCGTCCATGGCCGCCTCCGCCTCGGCGGCGGAAATGGTCTCCTTCGCGTAGTTCAGCGACACCACGAAGGTCTTGCCGAGATCAGTCAGAAACTTCATCCGAAACGTCTTCATATCCCGTCACTCTCCTTTCAGCCTAGGCGGCTTCCACGGAATCGGTGCCCACTTTCTCCACTGCCAGCACCGGATAATCAAAAAGGGCCCCAAGGGCATCCGTCGCCGATTTCAGCGACGTGGCATCCACCGCCGGACGAATCCGGCTCATGGTCACGGACCGGACGATCATCTTGCCGTCGTCGCCGGTACCGGTATTGAGGCGAAGCACTACGGAACTCTTCAAAGGCGAATACACTGCCATGTCAATTCCTCCCTAATTTCAAAATAGCCCGGATTCATCCCGGACATCTATAAGAGTGCTCTTGACCTCTAATATATACAAATGGTTACCATTTTTCAAGATGACTTTCTTCCGGATTCTTTGAAGAAGCGAAAACTTGAAGAACCGAACGAACAAAAGTCCCTTAAGACGGATATGATGCTATAATTTTTCCGTATATAATCCCAAAAACGTATCAAGGAGGAACTCCATTCCCATGACCGAAAACCAGCAGCCTGCCGATCCCCGGATTCCCTGCGGGGACGACGATGAAATCGACCTGATGGATCTTTTTATGGCACTATGGAAACAGAAATGGGTCATCTTGATCTGCGTGGTGCTCTTCATTGCCGCAGGCACAACCTTTGCCCTGCTGACGCCGAAAACCTACGAGGCAAAGACGACGCTGCTCATCCTTCCCCCGATTTCTAGAGAACTGACCGAAGATAAAAATTCCGGCGGCCAGATGTTTTCTTCCGAAATCTACAAGGATCTCGCCCTCGCCCAGGATCTGCTGAACGACGTCATTGCGGAAGTCTATTCAGGGATCGAAAAGCCTAATGCGGCCACTGCTCAGAAAAATATGTCCGTCAGTGTCAACAAGGCATCTGAAAAGGACACCACCGGCAAGTTGCCCTTTACGCTTTCCGTATCCCTCAAGGGAGGAGATCCCGCTGCCCTGACATCTTTCCTTTCTTCGTGGATCACCCACTTCACTCGAAGGAATGCCCAGCTTTTCTCCACGAGGGGAACCCAATCCTTCGAATATGTGAGTGAAAACTTCGAAATCGTGAAAAGGGATCTGAAATCGGTGGAGGATTCCCTTGCAGAGTACCGCAAATCTAATCCGGTAGAGTTTCTGGAAAAAAAGCTTGATACCCTCAAATCCCTTCACAGCAAATTCCTGGAAGAATTCTCCGTGAAAACACGCACCCTGGTGGGACTTGAAGCGGAAGTCAAAATTCGGAAAGACATGCTTGGTCAAGAGCCTCAAAAACTTTTGATCAACAGATTGCCTGCAAATGAGACATTGTGGAGTTTTCTCTCAAACAGAAGTGAGACGGAAGGGTTTTCATCGCCAGAATCTTTGAGAATTCAGGATGAAGTGTTCAATCCGGTTTTTACCAATCTTAAAAGCAAGGTCGTCGAATCCGAGGCGGAAATTGCATCCCTCAAGTCCTCTATAGCTGACCTGGAGCAGTATCTTAAAGCAACGGAAAAAGAATTCAACGAAAAGCAGGCTCTTCTCGTGGAGAGCAGGAAGAACATCCAGCGGCTCGAACGAGAAGAAAAAGCCCTGAATGATGCCTATACAAACCTTGCGAAAAAATTTCAGGAAACCCGGATCGCGGCCGCCGAAGCCGCCGACCCTATCCGTGTCATCGAACAGCCCATTCTTCCCACGTCGCCCGTGGCGCCGAGGAAAACCCTCATCGTCGCCCTTTCCGGCGTTCTCGGCCTGTTCATCGGCATCTTCGCCGCACTCATCGTCAACATGGTGAAGAACCGAACGGCTTCTGCAAAGGCTAAATAAACAACAACCGCCGAAATGCTTACAAAGCCGGGGCCCAGAAAAACCCTCCTGATCAAATTCGCCATCGACCTCGCCCTCGCCGCCGCCGCGTCGTGGGGGGCATTTGCGCTGCGCCTCGACCTTCCGATCCCGAAGCTCTATCAACGGAGCGAAGTCTTCTACATCCTCCTCAGCCTGGCCATCAAGGTTGCATTAATCCTCGGCTTCGGCCTCTTCAGGCAGTCCTGGCGGAGCATCGGCGTCCGGGACCTTACCCGCCTCGGCAAGGCCGTCGCCGCCTTCACCCTTCTCTCCTCCACGGCGGCCTTCCTCCTGTCGCCCTATTACCGCATCCCCCGCAGCATCCCCCTCATCGACGGCATGCTGCTGCTTCTCTCCTGGGGAGCCGCCCGCCTGCTGGTCCGCCTCTTCCTCGAAGGGAACGTCCGCAGGAAAGGCAGGGGCCAGAACAAGCGGGTCCTCGTCATCGGCGCCGGTGACGCCGGCACCATGATCGTCCGGGAGATGCTCCGCCATCCCGAGTCCTGCCTCACCCCCGTGGGCTTCCTCGACGACGATCCCGGAAAGTGGAACACCACCTTCGTGGGCTACCCCGTCTTCGGCCCGGTAAAACGCCTCGCCGCCGTCGCCCGGGGCCAGTCGGTGGACGAAATCCTCATCGCCATCCCCTCCGTCATGGGCGACGCCATCCGGTCCATCCTCGAAACGGCCCGGAAGGCCGAAATACCTGCGCGGATCATCCCCGGAATATGGGAAGTCCTCTCGGGCAAGGTCTCCATCTCCAGCATCCGGGACGTGGAGGTGGAAGACCTCCTCAACCGCGACCCCGTCCGGCTGGACCTGGACGAGATCGCCGGGTACATCACCGGCCGCGTGGTCCTCGTCACCGGCGCGGGCGGATCCATCGGCAGCGAGATCGTCCGGCAGATCCTCCCCTTCGAGCCCCGGCACATCATCCTCCTGGGGCGGGGGGAGAACAGCCTCTTCCAGATCGAGCAGGAGCTCCGGAACATCCATCACGTCCGCAACATCACCACCGTGGTGTCCGACGTGCGGAACCGGGAGCGCCTGCGGCGGATCTTCGAGGCCCACTCCCCCCGGGTGGTCTTTCACGCGGCGGCCCACAAGCACGTCCCCCTCATGGAGGAGAACCCCGAGGAGGCCATCCTGAATAACGTCTTCGGCACCCAAAACCTGGCCGAACTCGCCCTGGAGCACGCCGTGGAGGTCTTCGTCAACATCTCTACCGACAAGGCAGTGAACCCCACCTCCGTCATGGGCGCCTCCAAGCGGGTTGCCGAAATGATCGTCCGCTCGGCGGCCGAAAAAGCCCTTCCGGGACAGGCCTTCGTCTCCGTCCGGTTCGGCAACGTGCTGGGCAGCAGGGGCAGCGTCATCCCCACCTTCAAGGAGCAGATCCGCCGGGGCGGCCCCGTTACCGTCACCCATCCGGAGATGACCCGGTACTTCATGACCATCCCCGAGGCAGCCCAGCTCGTACTCCAGGCGGGAGGAATGAAGCGGAACGGCTCCGTCTTCGTGCTGGACATGGGGCAGCCGGTCAAGATCATCGACCTTGCATCGGACCTCATCCGCCTCTCAGGCTTCGAGCCCGGCACCGACATCGACATCGTCTTCTCGGGCATCCGCCCGGGTGAAAAACTCTTCGAGGAACTCCTCACCGCCGAGGAAGGCACGGAAACCTCCCGGTTCAAGAAAATCTTCGTGGCCCGGAACAACGGCCTCCCCGCCGACATGCCGGAACTTCTGGAGGAACTCCGGCAAGCGGCGGAAGAAGAAAACGGCAGGGCAATAAGGGAAAAGCTGGGGAAACTCATACCCCATTGCCGGTTCTGCAGGGAGGAGAACGGGAAATGACATTTTTTTCTCTCGTGTTTTTTTCCGGTCTGGCTCTCCTCTCCTGCGTCGGGACAAAACTCTACATCAACTACGCCCGGCAGGAAGCCATCCTCGACATCCCCAACGAGCGCAGCTCCCACACGCTGCCTACTCCCCGGGGCGGAGGAGTGATTTTCGTCGCTCTTTTTCTTGCCGTTATTCTCCTGTGCCCCTTTATTTTCCCGAGGGAAGCATCCCTCTGGCTCGCCCTCTCCGGAGGGGGTCTGGCCGTCGCTGCCGTCGGGTGGAGTGACGACCGAAAAACCCTTCCCGCCTGGAAACGCCTCGGCGTCCACAGCATAGCTGTGCTCTGGGCCCTGTATCACCTGGGAGGAATGCTCTCCCTCTCCCTTGGGTTCGCCACCCTGCCTCTCGGCTATATAGGGCACGTTCTCGCATTTATCGGCGGCGTATGGATGGTGAACCTCTACAACTTCATGGACGGCATCGACGGTCTAGCTGCTGGTGAAGCGGTCCTCGCGGCATCGACAGGCGCCTTTCTCACGAAAGGTACCCCCGTCTCTTTTGCCCTTTTCGCCCTGGCTGCCTCGGTGCTCGGTTTTCTAATCTGGAACTGGTCACCCGCAAAAGTCTTCATGGGCGACGCCGGCAGCGGCTTCCTGGGCTTCACCTTCTTCTGCTTCGCCCTTTACACCGAGAATACCAATACAGTGCCGCTCCTCACCTGGGCCGTACTCGTCTCCGTCTTTGCCGTGGACGCCACCCTCACCCTGATCATGCGCGCAAGAAGGCGAAAGCGCCTGTCGGAAGCCCATCGGGACCATCTGTACCAGCAGTTCATCAAGGCGGGATTCAGGCACTCTTCCGTGACGATCATCGCTCTCCTGTTAGGGTTCTGTGCCTCGCTTGCAGCATTCTTTTTCTCGCACTATATTTTTCTGTTGTTCGCGACAATTTATGGCCTTCTTGGAGTACTATGGTTACAACTCTATCGCCGTTTTTCTTCCATTACATCCAAAGAGGCAGGTAAAGAATCATGAAAAAAGTCTTCATCACAGGAACAACGGGTTTTGTGGGGGGGCATCTGAAGAACCACTTAACAGGCAAAGGATACGAAGTAATTGCTCCAACAAGAAACGATCTCGGCGATCCCTTCTCAGTTGAAGCCTGGAGAAAGGCCCTCGAGAAGGCAGAATGTGAAACCGTCGTCCACTTGATCGCTAAAACCCACGCAGCAGACGCGGGGAATCCGTCCGCATTGCCCTCCTACCGGCACATCAATGTCGATATCACAAAGGCGCTTCTTGAAGCTTCCAAGGATCTCGGCGTAAAAAAATTCATCTATCTCAGTTCCATTAAAGCCGTGGGTGAAGAAACCCCTATCGATGAACCCTTTACCGAGGAAAGCCCCTGCCGCCCTGAAGACTGCTACGGAATTTCAAAAAAGGAAACTGAAGAACTGGTTCTCAAATATTCACGGACAATCGACACGATCATCCTTCGGCCTCCAATGATCTACGGCCCTGGGGTCAAGGGAAATTTTTTGAAACTCATGAATGCCGTTAAAAGAGGAATTCCTTTACCGTTTGCCAGCGTAAGAAATGCAAGAAGCCTGGTTTTTGTTGGGAATCTTTCTGATGCTATTGAACACATCGTTGAGTCACATCTTGCCGGAGGTTCCCTCTTTCATATCGCAGACGAGGAAACTCCCTCGACACCCGAATTGTTAAAGTTGATGGCGTCAGCACTCAACGTAAAACCTCGAGTTCTGCCGTTTTCCGTTACTCTTTTGGAAACATTAGCATCTATGGCAGGAAAGCAGGAAACCATTAAAAAAATCACTCGATCGCTTATTGTTTCTTCTTCCAAAGCGAGCCGAAACTTTGATTGGAAACCGTTTTATTCTCTTCAGGTTGGTATTAATCAAAGCCTTAATATAGAAAGGTGAAACTAACAAAATGTCGATTGACCTTACAATATCTCTTGTTTTATTCCAAAATAAAGAGGAGCAAATATTAGAGTTGCTCAATTCTTTCAGGGAAAGCACTGTCAAATGGGAATTAGTTGTATATGATAATTCCCCTACTAATAGTCTTTCTTCCTTGTTTCAAGGAAGAAATATTCAGTATCTACATGATCCACGGAATATTGGCTTCGGCAGAGGGCACAACAAGGCTTTCTCACATAAAAAAAACACCTCAGAATTTCATTTGGTAGTAAACCCGGATATTTCCTTTGAGCCCTTAGTTCTTGAAAGAATGATCGACAAAATGAAAGGAAACGAAAACATAGGAATCCTTGCCCCAAAAGTACTATTTCCTGACGGCACCCTCCAAAGAACAGCACGTCTGTTGCCTACCCCTTTAGATTTTTTTATCCGAAGGTTCTGTCCATTCAGCAGACTTCAGGATAAAATCAATGAACGGTATGAGATTTACTCTTATGATTATAGTTATCCCATAGAAATACCTTTTATTTCAGGTTGTTTTATGCTTTTGCGATCAAAATTTTTTAAAGATCTCGGTGGGTTTGATGAACGTTTTTTCATGTATACTGAAGATATTGATCTAACCAGGCGAATGATGCAACTCGCCAGTACGGTACTTGATCCTTCTTTTTCTGTTTACCATGAGTACGAGAGAGGTTCTCATAAAAACTGCCGTTTGCTCTTTATATTTCTAAAAAGCGCATTTCAGTATTTCAATAAATGGGGTTGGATTTTCGATAAAGAGAGGAATACTTGCTACCCAAAAGCTTACAAATCATCTGAATAAATCACTGCTGTCCAAAATAAATCGAAATCAAAAATAGCACCCTGAATTTCCAGGGCTTTGCGAAGCTGTTTCAGACAGATTTGAAAACAGGTCCCCTGTTTTCCTGAACCTCGAAAATTAAATCGGCTGTCCAACTTCCTACAGTCTGAATTTCAACTGTTCCGCCCGGTGTCTGTCAACCGACTTGTCGCTTTTCCGGGGTTAAAGTTTCCCGCGCTCTTTCATCCTTCTCAGGATTGAGCCACACCACTTTGTCCTCCTCCAGGTTCCTCACCGGACGGGTATTCTATAATGCTCCCAAGAAATGAGACATGAAAAATATGGTCGAACCGAATATAATAATGAAATGATGAAGAAGAAAAATACCTACAATCCAGAATTCAAATCGAAGGTCGTACTGGAACTGCTAAGCGG